>CAVKCU010000162.1:0-4284 GCA_963654645.1 Clostridiales bacterium
GGTCTTTTTCATAATAAGTACCAGCCTTTCTTTTTCTGCGGGCGGTGTGCCCGGTTTATTCTTCGATATGATCCATCCCCATGGAGAGGATGCTGCGCACATGGTCGTCGTCCAGCGCGTAGAAAACGGTTTTGCCCTCCCGCCGGAAGCGCACAAGCTTGGAATCCTTGAGCACCCGCAGTTGGTGGCTGACGGCAGACTGGCTCAGCTGCACGGCGTCTGCGATATCCTGCACGCAAAGTTCGCTGTCATGTAAGGCGTACAGAATTTTAATACGAGTGGAATCGCCGAAAACGCGGAACAGATCTGCAAGCTCGTACAGAACCTCGTCGTCCGGCATCTCCACCGGCTGGGTCTCCTTTTCCGGCGCGGCTTGTTCTAGCCCGGTCATGCTGCCCTCCCCTTTCGTTTTGATATGTGAGCATCTGTTCATGTGTTCATGATAACACGCAGACAGCCCCCTGTCAAGCAAAATCCGCAAAGTTTTTTACATTGCCGTAAAATTGCTAAAAACCGCCGTAAAACGCAAAAAAGCTGCAAATTGAATTTGCAAATAGGGTGCGGGTTTTACCCCTTCCGTCATCGCCTGCGGCGATGCCACCTTCCCCAAGGGGACGGCTTAACTCCCTCAGTCAAAGCCTGACGGCTTTGCCAGCTCCCTCTGGGAGGGAGCCTCTGGCGCGCCCGGGCACTTTGCACTTCAGCCGGGAACTGTACCGCCATGCCAAGGGCCCCATCCTAGAGGGGGCTGTCGAGCGAATGCGAGACTGGGGGAGTTCATCGGCGTGCGCCCTCTCAGTCAAAGCCTGACGGCTTTGCCAGCTCCCTCTGGGAGGGAGCCTCTGGCGCGCCCGGGCACTTTGCACTTCAGCCGGGAACTGTACCGCCATGCCAAGGGCCCCATCCTAGAGGGGGCTGTCGAGCGAATGCGAGACTGGGGGAGTTCATCGGCGTGCGCCCTCTCAGTCAAAGCCTGACGGCTTTGCCAGCTCCCTCTGGGAGGGAGCCTCTGGCGCACCCGGAAACTTTGCACTTTAGCCGGAAACTGTATCGCTATGCCAAAGGCCCCATCCCAGAGGGGGCTGTCGAGCGCAGCGAGACTGGGGGAGTTTTTCCCGGCTAGGCGTCCCCTTGGGGGAGCTGGCGAACGTAGTGAGCCTGAGGGGGTACAGAGTCCCCTGAAAAAATATGCAAAAAATAGTGCATTCCGGCGCGTTTTGTGATATCTTATAAAGGCGTATGAGCACAAATAACACAACTGTGTCCAATGGACGCATAAGGAGGAACTGTATATGAAACTGGAAGCCGGTATCTGCGGCGAGCAGAGCGTGCGCGTGAGCGCAGAGAATACCGCAAAGACCATGGGCAGCGGCACGCTGGACGTGTTTGCCACCCCTGCACTGGTGGCACTGGCAGAAAAGACCTGCTGGCAGAGCGTTGCCCCTGCACTGGAAGCGGGCAGCGGCACCGTGGGCACCAAGCTGGAGCTGGAGCACACCGCACCCACCCCGGTGGGCATGACTGTGACCTGCCGCAGCGAGCTGGTGGCTGTGGAAGGCCGCAAGCTGACCTTTAAGGTGGCGCTTGCGGACGAGAAGGGTCCTGTGGGCGGCGGCACCCACGAGCGCTTTGTCATCTTTGAGGAAAAGTTTGCTGCTAAGGCAGAAGCCAAAAAGGGCTAAGAGTCGCTTTTTTCTGCTTCGTCCAGCCGCAGCGGCGGCAAGTCTGCAGCCAGCAGCTGCTGCTCGGCGCGGGTCTGCGCGTCCTGCAAAAGCTGCACAGCCTGCACGCTGGCGCGGAACAGCTCAAAGTACATGGTCTTGTAATCCGGCACGGTGCACACCCCCTTTGCGTTTCTGTGGGTAGTCTGCCCCGCAGCCTGCGCCCCGATACGCCGGACGAACCCTGCAGACACTTGATATGAGGAGCTTATGAAAAACAAAAATCTATCCTGGGCGGGGGCGCTGTTCGTCTTTGCCCTGCTGCTGTGGTGCACGGCGGTGACCCCCGGCAAGGTAGCCGACCCCGCCACCTACACCTGTGCGGTGTACAGCACCTTCTTTTCCCTGCTGCCGCCGGTCATTGCCATCGTGCTGGCGCTGAACACCAAGGAGGTGTACACCTCGCTGCTGGTGGGCATTGCTTCCGGTGCGCTGCTGTATGCCAACGGCAACCTTGAGCTGGCGCTGAACACCCTGTTCTTCAACGAGGACGGCGGCATGATCACCAAGCTGTCGGACTCCGGCAACGTGGGCATTCTGGCGTTTCTGGTGATGCTGGGCATTCTGGTGGCGCTGATGAACAAGGCGGGCGGCTCGGCGGCCTTCGGCCGCTGGGCGTCCACCCACATCCACAGCCGGGCGGGCGCACAGTTTGCCACCCTGCTGCTGGGCGTGATGATCTTTGTGGACGACTACTTCAACTGCCTGACCGTGGGCTCGGTGATGCGCCCGGTGACCGACCGACAGAAGGTGTCCCGCGCGAAGCTGGCGTATCTCATCGATTCCACCGCCGCGCCCATCTGCATCATTGCGCCGGTGTCCAGCTGGGCGGCTGCCGTTACCTCCAGCGTCCCGGCAGGCTCCGGCATCAACGGCTTTACCATGTTCCTGCGCACCATTCCTTATAACTATTACGCCGTTCTGACCGTGGTGATGAGCCTGTTCCTCATCTTTACCGGGGCAGATTTCGGCCCCATGAAGCTGAACGAGGACAACGCCAAAAACGGCGACCTGTTCACCACCGCCGACCGTCCCTACGGCGACGATGTGGATGACGGCTCGGACACCAGCGGTCACGTCATCGACCTGATCGCGCCGGTACTGGTGCTGATCGCAGCCTGCATCTTCGGCATGGTATACACCGGCGGCTTCTTTGAGGGCGTGGACTTCATCACCGCCTTTGCGGACTGCAACGCCTCGGCGGGTCTGGTGCTGGGCAGCAGCATCGCCCTGCTGTTCACCTTTGTATTTTACCGGGTGCGCAGCGTGATGACCTTTCAGGACTTTGCCGCCTGCATCCCCGAGGGCTTCAAGGCTATGGTCAGCCCCATGCTGATCCTCTCCCTTGCGTGGACGCTGTCCGGCATGACCGGTCTGCTGGGCGCAAAGTATTATGTGGCAAATCTGCTGGGCAGCTCTGCGGCGGCGCTGCAGTATCTGCTGCCGGTCATCATCTTCCTTGTGGCGGTGTTCCTTGCCTTTGCCACCGGCACTTCCTGGGGCACCTTCTCCATCCTGATCCCCATCGTCTGTCAGGCATTCCCGGACGGTGAGATGCTGGTGGTTTCCATCGCCGCCTGCCTGTCCGGCGCGGTGTGCGGCGACCACTGCTCCCCCATCTCAGATACCACCATCATGGCCTCGGCGGGCGCACATTGCAGCCATGTGAACCACGTTTCCACCCAGCTGCCCTACGCCATTACGGCGGCAGCCTGCTCGGCGGTGTGCTACGTCATCACCGGCCTTGCACAGGCGGTGCTGGGCAGCCGCGCAAGCCTGCTCACCTCGCTGGTGCTGCTGGCGGTTGCCATCGTGCTGGAGCTGGCGGTGCTCAGCGTCATCCGCGCCCGCACCCGGGCGAAAGCTTCTGGGGATGCTGTGTAAAAATTCCGCTATGCAGCGGGGCATTTTCGTGGTATACTGAACGTATAGCAAGAAAGTTGAACCATTGGAGGCGCATGACCCATGCTGGAAAAAGCTTTTCAGGATGTCTACACCAAATTCAAGCTGCATTTTTATCAGAACGTGTTCCAGCGTTTTGCCACCCGTGAGGCTACCCTGACCACGGTGGAGTCCTTCTGCATGGAGGGTATCATGGCGATGGGCGAGCCCACCATTGCGGAATTTTCCCGCATGATGCAGATCTCTACCCCCAATGCGGCGTACAAGATCGGCAGTCTGGTGAAAAAGGGCTATGTGGAAAAGATCCAGTCCACCACCGACCGGCGGGAGTACCATCTGCGCCCCACCCAAAAGTATATCGACTACTACAACATCAGTTACTCTTACCTGCACACCGTAGTGGAGCGTGCCCGCCAGCGCTTTACCCCCGAGGAATGCGCCAAGCTGGAGCAGATGCTTACCATCGTGAGCACCGAGCTGATGCCGGAACTGGATATGCTGAAAAAAGGCGAGGAATAAAAACGATAAAACGGCTGCTGCACAAGAACGTGCAGCAGCCGTTTTGCGTTGGAGGATTTAGAATGCGCACCGCTCCGCATGGGAAGCTACCCCTTCCGTCATCGCCTGCGGCGATGCCACCTTCCCCAAGGGGACGGCTTCA
>CAVKCU010000163.1:0-4237 GCA_963654645.1 Clostridiales bacterium
CCGCCCAGACCGTAGCTGGTAGTGATATTGCCGTCCACGACTACCTCGGTGTCCAGCACATGGGCACCGGCAAGCTGATCCTGAAATGCAGCGTGGGCGGTGGCGTTTTTGCCCTCCAGCAGCCCCAGCGCAGCCAGCACGCTGGGTGCGGCGCAGATGGCGGCTACCTTTTTGCCCGCCTTTGCAAAGGCAACGCAGGTGTCAGTCACCGTCTTGTTAGCGGCAAGGTTCGGGGTGCCGGGAATGCCGCCGGGCAGCACCACCAGATCTACATCGGAATAATCGACTTCCTCTGCCAGCGCATCGGCGGTGATATGCACCTTGTGGCTGCTCAAGATCTCCCGGCTGCCGGAGGCGCTGGCAACCAGCACCTCCACCTTGGCGCGGCGGAGCAGGTCCACCACCAGCAGAGCCTCGCACTCCTCGGTGCCCTCTGCAAAAAATACAACAGCTTTTGCCATAAGAATAACCTCCTGTTCAAATATCAAAAAAGAAAAGCCGCGTGCCGCAGCTTTGGGCAAAGCCCTTTTGGCGGTACGCGGCCTTTGTATCAGTCGGCGGACTTTTTTTCAGCTTCCAGCAGCGCACGCAGCACACTGTCGTCCGCGCTCAGCACCCGGCTGACCCGGCTGATGATAGCGCTGGACGCACCGGTCTTGTCCATGATCTCGGTGTAGATGCGCTTGTCAGCCAGCAGCTCGGCAATATTGTAGCGCTGCTCCATTGCGCTCAGCTCCGAATAGCTGCACACGTCCTGCAGAAAACGATAGCATTCCTCCGGGGTCTTGAGCTGCAGAAAAGCCCGGTACAGTCCGGAGTTGCCGGTGGGATGATCTTTCGCCATGATAGTCTCCTTTTTTGCACAGAATGCCCGCAGACAGCGGCTTTATTACACTACATCAGTGTAGTACAAACGCGGATAAATTTCAATGGCTATTTTGTGATTTCTTTGAAATAACAGCTTCGATTTAAGGCTTTCTGTGCGTTCAGCTCAGGGTGTGCTCATACACCAGCTCGTTGCGGGGCACGGAGCCGTTTTCCTGCTCGGCGGGGCGCAGCTCGCGGTAGCGCAGCGCCTTGAAGAACTGCTGCACCGGCAGCGCCTTGGCGTGGATGGTACACCACACCCTGCCCTTGCCTTCACCCTTTGCCAGCCGCTCGCAGGTCTGCACGATATCCCTGCCGATGGCCTTGCCGCGGTACTCCGGCTTGAGGTACAGGTGCATCAGGTGCAGGGCGGTGTTCTCCATCTTCCACGCAAAGTAGCCGATGAGCTTGCCCCCCAGAAACACCAGAAAATAGTTCACGTCATTGTCGATGTCCTCTTCAATGGCATCGGCGCTCTGCAGCTCTTCCACAAGGGTGTCCAGCTGCTTTGCGGGGTAGTAACGCTTGTAGACCTCGTGCCACAGTTCGCTGGCAAGGTCGGCGGTGTTGTGGATGTATTTGGCCTTTGCGACCAGCTTGTAATCAGGCTTCATAAAACTCCTTATACTCTTACGATGTAATCCGGCTTGCGGGGCGCGGCGGGCTTGGGCTCGGCGGCGGGGTAGCCCAGAATGCAGTGGCCTACGCCGATCCAGTCGCCCTCGATGCCCCACTTTTTCAGCAGTGCCTTGCCCTCGGCGGAGTCAAACTCCTCTCGGGCGCGGTTGATCCAGCAGCTGCCCAGCCCCAGCGATGCAGCAGCCAGCATCAGGTTGCCCATGACAAGGCTGCCGTCCTGCACGGCGCAGTTTGCGTGGGCATCCGCCAGCACCACCAGAATGGTGGGTGCGCCGTACATGGGGTCGCTGTCGGCACCCATGACGGCGGCGTTCATCCGGGTCAGCTGGGCGCGGGTAGCGGCATCCTGCACGACCACGATCTTAGCGCTCTGGCGTCCCATGGCGCTGGCGGCGTAGGTGCCGGCTTCCAGCACGGCGTCAAGCTCGGCATCCGTGATCTGCCGGGGTTCGTAGGCGCGGCAGCTGCGGCGGCTGTAAATGGTTTGTAAAGTCTCGTTGGTCATGAAAGATCCCCTCCTTAATCGTGGATAGCTTTATTGTACCACAACCTGCGCCGGAGTGCAAAGTGCCCGCTGGGAAAAAACATCATCGGCTTTCGAAAACGTTTGCGGCACTAAAACACGGCAGAATGCACAAAAAACAAAAGAAAGATTATGGAAAAGCATTCTTGTTGCCTTTGCGCAAATCGGGTATAATAGGGCTACCATAGCGGAAAGGAGTTGTGCTCTATGGCAAAGGCATCGCAGGTCGTCATTATGGAGGGGGAATACTACATCATCAAGTCCCCCAACGGGAAGGTACTGGAAGTAAAGGATTTCAACACGGAGAACGGCGCCGGCATCCAGCTGTGGAGCTATGCGGGTCATCCGTGGCAGCAGTGGCAGTTTGTGGACGCGGGCGAGGGACGCTGGCGCATCCAGAACCGCTTTACCGGCAAGATGATCGATCTGGCACTTGGCGGCGTGGTGGAGGGCACATGGCTGCACCAGTGGAGCCGCACCAGCGGGCTGAGCCAGTGCTGGGCGCTGGAGCCCACCCGCAGCGGGCGCACCCGCATCCGCAATGTGCTGGCGGATAAGTACATCGACCTTGTGGGCATGAACACCGCCAACGGCGCACAGGCGCAGATCTGGAACTATGTGGCGGGCGGCAATCAGGAGTGGACGCTGGAGCGCATCGACCCCGACGTTGCCCAGACCGGCAAGTGTGCCGGGGAAGCCAAGGACTCCCAGCCCACCCCCAGCCAGCGCAAGCACCAGAATGACCTGGTGCGCAAGCTGAACAGCGCAGGCAAGGGCCGCGCCGGACGCAAGGCATAACGAACAAAAGCGCATCCGCTGCTTTGTGGGCATCCGCAGCGGAGACACTTCCCAAAGGGCTGCTGCACAGTTTCATGCGGCAGCCCTTTCTTATGAAAAAAGATACGCGTATGCCGCCGCGCAGCGGCGGCATACGGTAAGAATTCTCGCCCTCTGGCGAAAAAACATCGAACAAAAAGGAGACCTACCCATGAACTTAGGCGCATTTATGGACCCGGAATTTCCCATCTTCAGCACCACCCTTTGCTATCTGGAGCGGGAGGACGCTTACCTGATGCTGCACCGCATCAAAAAGCAGGACGACTACAACCACGACAAATGGGTGGGCGTGGGCGGCAAATTTGAGCGGTTTGAAAGCCCGGAAGACTGCCTTGTGCGAGAGGTGCGGGAGGAGACCGGCCTTACCCTGACGCGCTACCGCGCCCGGGGACTGCTGACCTTTGTGTGGGGCAACATGACCGAGTTCATCCATCTGTACACCGCTGACCGGTGGGAGGGCGAGATGATCCGGGGCGATGCCTGCGCCGAGGGCGAACTGCAGTGGGTGCAAAAATCTGAGGTGCAAACGCTGCCCATCTGGGAAGGGGACAAGCTCTTTTTCCGTCTGCTGGAGGAAGAACACCCCTACTTTTCCCTCAAGCTGGTGTATGACGGCGATACCCTCAAGCAGGCTGTGCTGGACGGCAAGCGCATCGTCTGAGCAAGCTGCAAAAAACAAAAAGCATCGGCAGGCTGCTGAGGAAGAAGAAAACGCAGATAAATAAACGAAGGAGCCAGTCGGCGTAGTGATTTACGCTGGCTGGCTCCTTTGTTGCAGCAAACCGCACGAGGCATCAGATATTCAGGAATCATCAGGAAGTCCGTCACGCCGTCCAGCCGACCGTCCAGTTAGCGTAACGCCGCAGATACTTTTTCAAAACAGCGGTATCACCGTACTGCTTCCACAGGACGTAGGGCATCAGCACACCTGCATCGGTCCAGCCAACGGAACCGTTCATGCTCGCCATGTAGAAGTCTGTGCCGCCTTCCGGTGCAATCTGGGGTGGGCAGCAGTTTTTCGTCTGCCAGTCGTAGAGGTCGTTCAGATACTTTTCTGCAAAGGGCAGATAGTCAAAGAGATAGCTTGCCACGGCTATGAACGCCTTTTGAATTGCAAAATGATTTTTCAGTTGCTATACTGGGCTTATCAAAGTTTTTTCGGGAGGACGCCGCAATGACCGCACAAATAATGCAAATCGGAAACAGACCTTGCCGCATTTACGGCGAAGCCAATGCAGAATACCTACTGCTCCAAATGACAGGCGAACATGAACTGCAAAGCATGGACAGCGAGGTAGCCGCTATTGCACAGAGCGCACATCAATTTTTGTTTGCCGCTATTCCGGTAGAGAACTGGAACGATGCACTTTC
>CAVKCU010000164.1:0-4222 GCA_963654645.1 Clostridiales bacterium
TCGTAGATGGACAGCTCGGCGGTCATGATGGTGTTGTCGGTGGGGGTGAACACGGCCTTGACCCCGGCGGCTACCAGTGCTTCGGCAGCCATCTGCACCTCAGCGGTGGTGGTGCCGTTCTTTTCCACCACCTTGATGCCGTTCTTTTCGCAGAATGCCTTGGCGTCCGCAATGGCCTGGGTGGAGGAATCCTGGCTCAGGTCGTACAGCAGACCGATGGTGTCGATGCCGGGGTTTGCCGCCACGATCAGGTTCATGATGGCGTCGGTGTTCAGGGCATCGGAGGTGCCGGTGATGTTCTCCTCGCCGTCAAAGCCTGCGGCGGCGGGGTCGGTCACGGCAGAGTAGACCACCGGGATGTCGGTGTCCTCCACAGCAGCCAGCATGGTAGCGGCGGTGGGGGTGGCCACAGCCACGATCACGTCCACATCATCAGCCACAAGGTCTGCGCCGATCTGGTTCAGGTTGGACTGGTCGGCCTGTGCGTTGGCGTAGTAATCGGCGTAGTCAAAGGTAACGCCCTTCTCCTTGCCAATGGCGTCCAGACGGCTCTCCACAGATTCCACGATCTGGTTAAGGGAGGCGTGGTCCACATAGTTGACGATGCCCACCTTGAAGGTCTGACCAGCGGCAGCAGTGCTGCCGGAAGCCGCTGCGGAGGAGGAGACCGCTGCACTGGAGGCGGTGCTGGAAGCAGCGCTGCCGCAGCCGGTCAGTGCCATGGCAGAAACGGCGGAAGCAGCCAGAGCGGCCTTCAGGAAGCTGCGGCGGGAGATCATGTTCAGGTTTTTCATAGTGGTAACTCCTTTCCCGGAGCGGGCGGCAAATCAAAAGACCCGCTCCCTTTGCGGGACGGGTCTTAAAACAAAACGACCCTGTCCCTGTGTGTTATCCACAAGGACAGGATCGGTAAATTACGATTCTGCGGTGCCACCTTGCTTGCTCTGCATCCAATACAGCAGAGCCACTCACGGAGAGCCAACACTCCCCTGTCCTGTAACGGAGACTTCCGTCCAAAGCTACTAAGGATTTCACCCGTTTGCCCGGCCCTCGGCGGCCCACGAAGCTCTGCCCCGCTTTCGCCCGTTTGCACTGTCCGGGCTCACTGCAGATGCGCTGTGCAGGTTCTCTTCCGCCTCATCGGTTTGATTGCATTATACACTTTATCTTCGTAAAGTCAAGAGGGAATTTTAAATTTTTATTTTTCTGCCCGGTCAAAGTCATTCTTCTGCCGGGGTGCCGGTGCTGCGGCGCTTGCGGCGTACAAAGTAGGCAACGTACACCACCCACACCGGAATGACCACGGTGGTCACCACCCGGCTGGCAGAAAGCCCGGCGGCCTGATACACAAAGTCGATGCTGCTTGTGCCCGCCGGGCAGAGCACCGCCATCAACCCCTCGTCCACCTGCAGGATATCGGCCTTTTCACCGTTGACATAGGCGGTAAAGCCATCATCGTAGGGCACGGAGAAAAAGACGAGGTTCGGCTTATCCAGTGTGATCTCGGCATGGAAGCCTGCGTTATTCATCTGGAACACCGAGCAGCTGTGGGCGCGGCGGTCGGCGCAGTCCTGCGTGTAGCTGTCGTAGTGCAGGTCGTCCAGCAGGGTGTCCGGCAGCTCGGTCAGGTACTTGCCGTACTGCGCCACATCCTCGTCCTTCAGCACCAGCGCCCGCATCAGCAGGTTGGAGCGCAGGGTCTTGACCGAAGCCTCATAGGTCTCCTCGGTCACATAGTAGTCGTAGGTAAAGCCCATGGGAACGTAGTTGTCGTTGCGGTACAGCGCGTAGCCGTCCACATCGGCAAGATAGGTCCAGCCCGCGTCTGCCTCGTCCTCAAAGCTTTCGCGCTTCTCCGGGGTGGTAATGAGGTACTCCACGCTCAACAGGCCGCGCAAAGCGTAGTTTGAGATCTCCGGCTCGCTGCGCACGTCCCGCTTGACCCCCAGCGCCGGGTAGAAGCTGAGGATGCTGGGAGCCGCCGTGCTGCCGAAGTATTGCAGACAGCTTTTATCCAGCCACATCCCGATGTTGTCGTGGATCTTGTAGGTGTCGATCCGGTAGTCACCCTCCGGCAGGTCGTTTTTCAGCAGCAGGGCGTTGGTGTCCTGCTCCACAAGGTCGCTGTCGGTGTACCATTGCCCAAACTTGCCGATGCCGATGTGCACCATGGCGAACACGCAGGCAAACACCAGCACCGCCGCTGTCATGCGCTGCACAAAGCGGCTGTCCTGCCGCCACCTGCCGCAGAGGTAGCGGTACAGCGCTAGTCCCAGCAGACCAAAGCCCAGCACGACAAAGAACTGTCCCGGATTTTTCAGCACGCCGAAGGACCAAGTCTCCGTGGTATCGTCCCGCACGGGCACCACCGCAAAGACCAGCGTAGCCAGCATGATCCAGCCGATGCCCCGGGCGGGTGCGTCCAGATCGATCTCCGGGTCCTCCAGTGCGTTCACGGTCATGGCGGCAAGGATGAGGGTGGGCATATAGTACCAGCGGGCGTAGTAGCTGGAGTTGAGGGCGTAGAAGGCGCTGTTCAGCACTGGCACCAGTGCGCACACGGCGCACACCGCCACGATGCGCTTTTTGCTGTCGGCTTTCCGGCTGCGCCAGTAGGCCATGGCACCGGCCAGACTGCACAGCGGCAGATAGGCGGTCATGCTCGTCCACTTGATGACGCCCTCCGACCAGATGGAGGTGAGGTAAGGGGAGTCCGGCGGCAGGATCCAGCTGAGCAGGATAGCCAGATACTGCTGCACCTTGGAGTAGGTCAAAAAGCCCCAGCCGGAGGAAAGGTCGATGGTACGCGGGTTCTGCAGCAGACTGAGCACCGCCGGGAACAGCAGCAGACAGCCCATGGCAACGCCCAGCACGCTCTCCCACAAAAGATGGCAGAACTTGCGCCCGGTCAGCCGGAAGTCCCGCGCCGAGAGTTTGCACACAAAGTAGATGCACAGGAAAATTACCTGTCCCACAAAGAAGAAGTAGTTATTGAGCAGGTTCACCGCCACCCAGAAGGCGAACAGGCCGTGACGGTCTTCATAAATAGCCTCGTCCAGCGCCCAGAGCAGGTAGGGGAACAGTGCCACCACGTCCACAAAGTGGTTGAAGAACACATTGTACACCGCAAAGCCGGAAAGTGCGTACAGGCAGGCACCCAGCACGGCGTAGTTCGCATTTTTGACGTAGCGGCGCAGGTACAGGTACGCGCCGCCGCCCGCCGCGCCGAATTTGAGCACCAGCAGCGGCACCATCATATAGGGCAGCCAGCTTTGCGGCAGCAGCACCGACAGCCAGAAAAACGGCGAGCCGTACAGGTAGAAGGAGTAGGCGTTCATCACCCCGCTGCCAAGGTCGGTCGCCCACGAAAAGGTATTGTGCGGCGCACCAGCAAAGGCGCTGTCCGGGTAGCCCGCGCCCTTGACGAAGCCGTTCATATACCGGTAAAAGCTGATCTGCTGGCTGTTGAAATCGCCGGCATAGTGGAAAAAGCCGCCGTCAAGGATATAGAAGGGCAGAAAGAATACCGCCGCCGTCAGGGCGCACAGCCCCACCGCCTGCCAGAATTTTTTATGATCCTGCTCCCTTGGCGTGAGCAGCCGTGGCTTTATAAACTTTTCCATAGCGTTCCTCTTTCTCCGCGCACCGGCGCGGAAGTGGATTTGATAACACCTTGTAGTATTATAACACGGCGGCGTGCAAGAAAAAAGGGCTTGACAACCAAGCGCCCGGCGGGTATGGTGAAGAAAAGGAGGCGTATTGCCATGCTGTATCCCTTCAGCGCCTTGCTGGCGCGCATGAAGTACATTACCCGGTGGAGCCTGATGCACTCCACCCGGGCGGAGTCTCTCAGCGAGCACACCTGCGACACCGCACTGCTGGCGCACCTGCTGTGCCTCATCGCCAAGCACTACACCGGCACGCCCTGCCGCCCCGAGGCGGTGGCGGTGGCAGCGCTGTACCACGACGCCCCGGAGATCATCACCGGGGATATGCCCACGCCGGTCAAGTACCACTCCCCGGCGCTGCGGGACGCCTACAAGGCGCTGGAGACCGAGAGTGTGCGCTCCATGGCGGCTCTGCTGCCCGCAGAGCTGGCTGCAGAGCTGACCCCCTGCATGGACGGCACAGCCCTGACGGCGGAGGAGCACCGGCTGCTCAAAGCCGCCGACCGTCTGAGTGCGCTGATCAAATGCACCGAGGAGCAGCGCAGCGGCAACCA
>CAVKCU010000165.1:0-4202 GCA_963654645.1 Clostridiales bacterium
CCTCTCCGTCACGGCTTACGCCGTGCCACCTCTCCCAAAGGGAGAGGCAAGAGCACTACCAGAAGCTTTCTCATTACTCCTGACACTTTAGCAACTAACTTAACGGCTTGGCTCCCCCTTCGGGGGAGCTGGCGCGGGAGCGCCTGAGAGGGTTTCTTACCCCCGGTTCGCCCGCTCGATCAGGGTGCGGATGTGGTGCGCCAGCATCTCCACGGCGGTGCTGTTCTCGCCGCCGTTGGGCACAATGATGTCCGCGTTGCGCTTGCTGGGCTCTACAAAGGCTTCGTGCATCGGCTTGACCGTGGTCAGGTACTGGTCGATCACGCTGTCCAGGCTGCGTCCGCGCTCCTTTACGTCCCGCAGAATGCGCCGCAGGATGCGCTCGTCCGCGTCCGTGTCCACGAAGATCTTGTAGTCGAACAGGGCGCACAGCTCCGGCTCTACAAAGGGCAGAATGCCCTCCACGATCAGCACCGGGGCAGGCTCAATGTGCTGCACCTCGTTGCTGCGGTTGTGGTTGGAGTAATCGTACACCGGGCAGTCGATGGCGCGGCCGGCCTTCAGTTCCTGCAAATGGTAGATGAGCAGGGCGTTGTCGAAGGCGTCCGGGTGGTCATAGTTCAGCTTGCAGCGCTCTTCATAGGGCAGCTCATCGTGGCGCTTGTAGTAGCTGTCGTGGGAGATCAGCCGCACCTCGTCCTCCCCAAAGCGCTCCTTCAGCCGCAGTGCAAGGGTGGTCTTGCCGCTGCCCGAGCCGCCCGCGATGCCAATGATCAGGTTGTTCATGATGCAAACTCCTTCTGCACAAAATCTGCCGGTTTCTGTGGAAAAATCGGCGGGAATCGATTATAATAGAACTATATCTGTTCTGCTGCCGCCCGGCAGCAGTTCTTCCCTTTTATCATAGCACAAAATGTGTCATTTGGACAGGGCTTGCAGGTCATCCTCAGACACATTCCCAAAAAAGGACGGTCAAAATGCCAAAAGATACGCTGCAGCACACCATGAGAAGCAAGGTCCGGGTCTTTGAGGACGGCGGCATCCGCCTGCTCCGCAAAGGTCAGAAAGGGCTCATCCACGCCATTTTCAGCCGCTTCGGGCTGGTGCTGGTGCTGCTGGCGCTGCAGATCGGGGCACTGTTCAGCCTACTGCGCTGGTTCAGCGGTCTGCTGCCCCACTACTTGGGCGGTACTTTGCTGGTCACGGCAGCCATGATGGTCTACCTGCTCAATCAGGACATGAACAACAGCGTGCGCATCCCGTGGCTGGTGGTCACGGCGCTGGCGCCTGTGCTGGGCGTGCTGCTGTTCTGCTACACCAAGGAGGATGTGGGCCACCGGATGCTCAAAAAGCGCCTGATGGAGTTGGAAGGGCAGACCCGCAGCCAGCTGCCGCAGCCCAAAAAGGCAAGTAAGGCGCTGGACGCAGACTGCCCCGGCGCGGCCTCTCTGGCGCAGTATCTGCGCGGACGGGGCGGCGGCTTCCCGGTGTACGAAAACACGCAGGTGACCTATTTCCCCAGCGGAGAGGCCAAATTCGCTGCGCTGCTGCCCCAGCTGGAAAGCGCCACCCAGTACATTTTTCTGGAATACTTCATCATTGACGAAGGGCTGATGTGGGGACGCGTTCTGGAAATTTTGGCACGCAAGGCCGCGCAGGGCGTGGATGTGCGGGTGATGTATGACGGCACCTGCGAGTTCTCCACCCTGCCCCGGGACTACCCCAGACGGCTGGAAGCGCTGGGCATTCAGTGCAAAGTGTTTGCGCCCCTCACGCCCTTTGTTTCCACCCACTACAATTACCGCGACCACCGCAAAATTTTAGTTGTGGATGGTCGTGTGGGCTTTACCGGCGGCGTGAATCTGGCTGACGAGTACATCAACCATGTTGAAAAATACGGTCGCTGGAAGGATGCCGCCGTCATGCTGGAGGGCGAGGGCGTGCGCACCATGACCGCTCTGTTTTTGCAGATGTGGAGCATCCAGCGGGAGCCGGAGTTTGCCCAGTTTCTCACCCGCCCCCTCCCGGAAACGCAGGCAAAGGGCTTTGTCATCCCCTACGGGGACTGCCCGCTGGACGGTGAGCGGGTGGGCGAGATGGTGTACATCGACCTGCTCAACCGCGCCCGGCGCAGTGTACATATCATCACGCCCTACCTCATTCTGGACGGCGAGCTGGAGACCGCCCTGCGCTTTGCTGCCGAGCGCGGCGTGGACGTGCACCTGATCCTGCCCGGCAAACCGGACAAGTGGTTTGCCTATGCGCTGGCTAAGACCCATTACCTGCCGCTGCTGTCCTCCGGTGTAAAGATCAGCGAGTGGGGCCCCGGCTTCACCCACGCCAAGGTGATGATCATGGACGGGCAGGAGGCGGTCGTGGGCACCATCAATCTGGACTACCGCAGCCTGTATCACCACTTTGAAAACGCCGTCTGGATGCGCGGCGTGGACTGTCTGCCCCGCATTGAGGCAGATTTTCAGGACACACTGGCACAGTGCCGCACGGTGGAGCCCACCCGCCAGAGCGTCTGGCAGGGCAAAAAGCTGCTGCATCTTGTGGGCATGGTGCTCAAGTTCATTGCCCCGCTGATCTGATATCAACCAAAAAGGGACCGCTGCACAGCATTGGTGCAGCAGTCCCTTTTGTCATCTTATCACACCGATGTATGCGTTTGGGGCAAGCCCGCGTTCACTGCAGGCTCTGCCTCCGGTACACCGTAAAGTTCCAGCGTCTTTTCAACGATCTTATCCCACCGGAACCGGTTGCAGATATACTCCGGTGCCATATACTTGAAGATCTTCACCACATTGCGGTGCTCCAGCGCATAGTGCATTTTTTCTGCCAGACTATGCACATCGTCCTTTTGGAAGCGAAGACCGTGCTCCCCCACCACATTGGTCGATTCTTCAATATCCGTGCACAGCACACAGTTGCCGTAGCTCATCGCCTCCAACAGGCACAGAGACATACCCTCCAGATCACTGGGCAGCACAAACAGATAGGCGTTGCTGTACAGCTCCTCCCGCAGCTGCCCATCCACAAACCCGGTAAACAGAATATTTTCATTGCTCCGGAACTGCGCCTTTAACTCCTCCATATAGGCATCGGAATCCGACGCTCCGCCTGCGATCACCAGTTTCTTATCCGTGTGCAGCTTTTCGTAGGCATCGCAGAGCAGATCGCAGCGCTTTTCCGGCACGATGCGCCCCAGATATAAAATGTAAGAATCCTTCTCCAGCCCATATCGCTTTGCGATCAGCTCCGGATCTCGTTTTTCAACGGCATTGACGCCGTTGGGGATATAGTGCGTTTTTCGTCCGTATGTTTTCTGAAAGTACTCCTGCGTGGAATGGTTCAGCACAATGATCTCGTCCGCAAAGCGCACCGCCATTTTTTCTCCCTGCAGGATATAGCGGGAGCCCATACCGCCCTTCCACTTTCCGCGCGCCCAGTCCAGCCCGTGAACCGTCACGACTACCCGTTTGCCGAACAGGTGCGGGATCCAGCAAAAAAATGCAGGACCTTCGGCGTGGATATGAACTACGTCATAGTCTCCCAACGCAGCTGCCAAACAGGCAAAAAAGCTGGAGGTCACCGCTGCCAAGCCCTTGATGTCGATGGTCGGCACATATTTGATGCGGACTCCTTTAAACTCCGAACGACGCTCGGCTGTATGCTCCTTGCCGCTGACGTGCTGCCCGGAGCGATTGTAGCAGGTAACAGAGTGCCCCAGCTGAACCATCCGCGTGGCAAGCTCCTCCACCACGACCTCGATACCACCTTCGTGTGAAGGCACACGTTTGTGGCCGATCATCGCCACCTTCACTGCAACTACTTCCTTCCGTTCTGTAATACATCCCCGTCCGATTCCATTTCCATTTTCATCACAATGATATATTATTATTGTATCATAAGTATCCCTTAACTGCAACTAATTCCTATGAAGTATTTTAACAAAATATGAACTTTCAACTATATCTTGCTTTATTTGTAAAAAAATCATCTTATATACGTAAAAAAGCTCCAAGACTTTCATCTCAGAGCTTTCTGTTAAGTCGGCGACTACCTATTTTCACAAGCCGTTTCCAGCTAACTATCTTCGGCACAAGTAAGCTTAACTTCTGTGTTCGGAATGGGAACAGGTGGAACCTTACCGTCATCGACACCGACCGATTTGACTGAATCAGTATAACACATTTCTG
>CAVKCU010000166.1:0-4192 GCA_963654645.1 Clostridiales bacterium
TACCTTCTGCCAGAGCAGCGCCCAGCAGCAGGTTGGTCTGGATCTTGCCGGATGCCTCGGGCTGACGGGAGATCGCCTCCGTTGCCTTACCCGTTGCGATGCCGATGCCGATACCGCCGCCAATGCCGGTCAGCGCTGCAATGCCAGCGCCCAGAGCAATCAAACCATTCATAGTAATAATCTCCTTTTAAATTCAGTAAATATCAATGGATCAGTCTTCTCCGCCCATGGTCTCTTTCATGAACAGCGAAGTCAGGAACACGAACACATAGGTCTGGATCAGACCATCGAACAGGTCAAAATACAGGCTGAACACCGCCGGGACGAACACAGGCACCACGAGCTTGATCAGCTCCATGATAACGAATGCACCCAGCACATTGCCGAACAGTCGCATGCACAGGCTGGTGGGGCGAATGGCGATCTCGAGGATGTTCATGGGGGTCATGACCGGGGTAGGAGCGGCAAGGCTCTTGAGGAAGCCCACGCCGCCGCGTGCACGGATGCCGGCACCCTCGATAAGGACGATACTCATCAGAGCCAGCGCTGCGGTCACGTCCAGATCCTTCGTGGGGGGCTTGACACCGAACACGCCGATCAGGTTGCAGAAGGCAATGTAGATGGCTACGGTCATCAGGTAAGGCACATAGCGCCTGCCCTTTTCGCCCAGCAGACCTTCAAAGAAATTGGTGCCTGCAGTGTAGGCCATTTCCAGCACAGCCTGACGCTTGCTGATGTGATCCACCTTCAGGTTCCGGGTAAGCAGGATCGAGCCGATGGTAACGATGGCCAGGATCACCCAGCTGATGACCACGGATTCCGGGATCTGCAGCGGGCCGACCTTGACGTATTCGACGGTCAGCTCTTCCATCAATGCTTTGGTCAGATTATTCAATCGTTTTTTCCTCCTTCCTGAAGAATAAGGTTCCGGGGGGGTAAGACCGCTGCACCGCCCCGGCGGCACAGCGTCCTTCTTATCGCTCGAAAAAAAGGCGCAGCTTTGTGAAAAAAGTAAGGAAGGCGTTCGGCTCTTTCCGGTCACGCCCTCCCTCCTGCACGGGTCACTTCGTCTTTTTTCGTTGTGTATGATAGTACGATTGACGAAAATTGGCAAGTGGCTTTGTGCACATTCTACATTTTAGGTGATTCTACTGCATTGATATATCAAAAAAGTTGTGCACCTTGTCCAATAAAGCATCCTTTATATGTACTTTTCTCACAAACATCTTAGCCAATTCTTAATTTTTCAGGGCTTTTTCTGGTGTTTCCGGATCATATTTCCAGCAAAATTGCCTCACTGTACATGCTTTATATGCCAGATATATAAAAATCGTATAGGTGTCTTGTCTGGTATTGCACCCGCCCCTATACATATTTATTATAACTGCATATCTAAAAGCTATCAGTCCGTCTGCTTTGCGCCGTGGCGGAACACCAGCCGGAAGATGGCACGGGTAAGCGGGCCGCAGTACAGCAGCTGCCAGCACAGGGCCATGGGCATATTGCAGCCCCAGGTATGCACCCAGGTGCCAAAGCCGGGTTCTTTAAACAGCACCGTTGCGATCAGGCTCATCACCGGGCACATGATGCACACGATCATCAGCGAGATGGCATAGGTGATGAACTGCGGACGATCTGTGGGCCGCATGAACATAAACGCCAATCGGGTGGCCAGTTTCTCCACCACGAAAAATTCCAGCACGCAGGCAATGGGAACCATGATCGGCATTTCGTGCAGAGCCATGACAAAGGTGGCATTGGTGACACCGCCTGTGTTCAGCGCCACATTGTAAACGATCATGCCATAGACCATAATGGCAGCCATGACAATGGTAAAGAAGATACGTTCCGGTAAAGTTTTAGGCATTTTGATTGTGTCTCCGTTTCTTTTATGTGTAAATTTTTGCCGCAAAAAAGCCGCCCCGCGAAACTTTCATCTCGCGGGGCGGCGGCGACTACCATTCATTGGCGCTATTTTAGCACAAACTGAACCGGCGCATAATACCTTGCGGACACTTTCTCCCCTTTTATGAAAAATCCTTCACGAACGACCCGGAACTTCTGGGCAGTTTTTCCGCACCACCACAGTTTTTAACATTGCACAAAAACAAAATCTATTTTTTGTGCGGTCCGCCAATAGACAAAACGTGCATCTTCCTGTATAATTAAGCCAGAAACCAGAGAAGTACAGCAGAAGCTCAAAAGAGAGTTACCCCCGCTGACTTTAAGAAGAAAGGAGCGAAGACCGATGGTTGATATGGAACCCGCACAGCAGGGACAGGCTGTCGGGGTTCGCTGAGAAGCAAAATAGAGGCTCACCACAAACGGGATGTTTCCCCCGTATAAAAACACAAAAACAGAGCCAGTCTTGAGCATCAAAAATGCGATAACACGACAACCTGTCGATTTAATTCTTCCCCAGAGCGTTCAGATAGATCCGCTGGAGATGATCCTTATGAAAGTATCAATGATCCGGAGAACCTTATTTGAATAGCTGAAAAGGAGTTCTACCAATGTACTAAGTAAGACGCTTCCCTTGCAAATCTAACTCGAAAGAATGTGGTAATATGAAATTCATCCTCATGAACCGTTTGCCGCAGTCCAACAGTTGAGAAAAGGGTCAGTCCAATGTACAGTTGATTTTCATCCCCTTGCAAAGCACCTAAAATTCTGAAGAAACGTTTCTAAGGAGAGTCACCCTATGAAACCCGTATTCCGAAAATGAGGTCACCAAGGAGAAGAGGCTTATGACTCCGAAGAAGTAAGTATCCAGCCGGACGAGGGCTTGCAACCGCCTTGTCCGGCTGGTTTTATTTTGTGCTATTTCAACAAGCAGTTTATGCACGATTTGTGCAAAATTCACGCAGGAAGGTTGAATGCCGTCCTTGTGTTTTTGCCCCCCTATGTTATAATATGGTAAAAGATGGGAGGTGCATTTTATGCAATTGGTATTCTCTTGGCAGCTGTTCTTTGATGTCCTTTTGAGCATTATCTGGCTGATCTCCGGCGTCCGTGATTTTATGGGCAAAGACCCTTGGCTCCATCTCCCCTTTAACCAGTATGAACGGGATCCGGAATACCGTGCCTTCTGGCAGAAGAAAAACGGCGTGCTGTTTATCTTTAACGCCATCATCTCTCTCTTGGACATCTTCCTGCCCCAGGCTCCTTGGGGCGGCAGCTGGCTTTTGGTCGCTGTTGTGATAGACATTCTTTACTTGGTGGCTTACGAGGCTTGGGAGCACAGCACGGACTGAGCCACCGGGAGGTAAGTATATGAATCTGAATCTCTCCGCTTCAGACTGGCTGAATGTTGGGCTGGGCGTATTGTTTTTATACCGCGGCATCCGGGACTTGTACAATGGCACCGGCACCGGCTGGAGCAGCGAGGACGAAAAGGAGCATTTCCACAAATTTTACGGCATTCTATTGATCCTCTGCGGCGCGTTCTGGCTGGTCAACACTTTTCTGCCCAAGGTGGAGCCGCTGCACTCTATTTTGATGGTGGCAGCGCTCGTGTTCAGTGTTGTTCTGCTGATCTCACATCTGTGCTATACCCTGAGCAAGGACGACAAAAACAAAAAGTGAGGGGTCTCTATGGAAGTCATCTGCGCGATCTTAGCCGCACTTTTGGGCATCTGGTTCGGCATTTTTATGGCGCTGCAGCCGGAGGATGCTATTGCCCTAAGTTCCCGCAGGCGGTACACACAGGTACCCGAGCCTACGGAAGAGTACATCCGGCAGACCCGGCTGGAGGGCATCGTAGTTTCGGTGCTCAGTACCGTGCTTCTGGTGGTGCTGCTGTTCGTGCCCAAGTAAGACTTTGCCGTTTCCTCTTGCGGATTTTTTCTCGTCCTGTTACAATGAGAAAAAACGCAGGAGGTTTTTTGTTATGGTCAAGCACGTTATTCTCTGGCAGCTGAAGGACGAGCTGTCCGCCGAGGAAAAGGCCGCCGTCAAGGTTGGCATCAAAGAAGGACTTGAAGGTCTTTCCGGCAAAATTCCGGGGCTTGTGGACATCCACGTCAACATTGATGCTCTCCCCTCCTCCAATGCCGACCTGATGCTGGACAGCACCTTTGCAAGCGCCGAGGCACTCAAGGGCTACTCCACCCACCCGGCTCATGTGGCAGTGGCAGACAGCAAGGTGCGCCCCTACTACAAAAACCGCGTCTGTCTGGACTACGAGGTGTAA
>CAVKCU010000167.1:0-4188 GCA_963654645.1 Clostridiales bacterium
CCCGGCTGTTCACCCGGCACACCGCCTTGTATTTCTGGGTGGTGTGGTTCTTGATAGCCTGCGCCTCGTCCAGAATGCAGGCGTAGAAGCTTTGCCCGGCATACAGTTTTTCGTCCCGGCGCAGCAGGTCGTAGCTGGTAATGACGATGTCCGCCTGTGCCCACCCATCGACCAGCGCGGCGCGGCGGGCGGCATCACCGTCCATGGCAACGCTTTGCAGCTGCGGGGTGAATTTCTGGCATTCCTCCTGCCAGTTCAGCACCAGCGACGCCGGGCAGACGATGAGGCTGGGCAGGCACTGCCCGCCCTCCTTCATCGCCAGCAGGTAGCTGAGCACCTGCACGGTCTTGCCCAGACCCATATCATCCGCCAGAATGCCGCCCATGCCGTAGCCGTCCAGCGTGCGCAGCCAGCGGTAGCCATCCCGCTGGTATTTGCGCAGGGTCTTTTGCAGGGAGAGCGGCGGGGTATACTCGCTGTCCCGCACGGCGTGGAAGCTGCGGCTGATGCGCCGGAAGGCATCGTCCCGGTCAAACCGCAGACCATTCTGCCCCGAAAGCGCCCAGTCCAGCGTAGGGGCGCGGTAAAGCGGCAGGGCGGCGTGACCATCCTTCAGCTTTGCGCCGGAAAGTTCCAGTGTGTCGTTCAGCTCGTCCAGCCCTTCCAGACTGTCGTCCAGCCGCAGCAGACTGCCGTCCCGCAGGCGGTGGTAGCGCTTTTTCTGGTGCAGGGACTGCAAAAGCTCCCGCAGCTCCTCCACCGGGAAGGCGCCGGTGTCCACTTCCAGATCCAGCACGCTGCCGTGCACCGACACCCCCACCGAAATTTTAGGCGGGGCGGCCTGCAGGTTGCGGAAGGCATCGGTCTGGTACACTTCGCCCATCGCCAGCAGGGCGGGGATGCCCTCCTCCAGCAGCTGGAAAAGCGCTTCCTCCCCGGAAAGGCTGTAATGCCCGGGCTTGCCGCTCTCGGGTTCCAGATAGGTTTCCAGCAGCCGCTTTGCCCGGTTCTCGGTGCGGGCATCCCGCAAAAGATCCGGCGGCACCGGCTCGCCGGGGGCTACCCTGTCCTCCCCGTACAGAAAGACCGGGTACGCCGTGACGGTAAGCCCCCGGTCGGCGTCCAGATAGAACTGCACCACCGGTTCCAGCGGGATCTGGTTCAGCAGCAGCCGGTCGGGGTCCACGATGTTCACCCGGTTGCCCAGCTCCGGCAGCACATAGCTGCAAAAGGCAGCGGCGTCCGCGCTGGTAAAGAACAGGCTGCGCCCGCCAAAGGTATCCAGCACCGGCAGCACCCGGCGGCATTCCTCCCGCTGCATCCGCCAGAGGGTGGTTTCGCCCAGCAGATAGGCATAGTCCAGCCCCTGCACCCCGCTGAGCACCGGGGTACAGCTCAGCTGCACCCCGCCCTTGCGGCGCTCCACCTTTAAGCTGATGACCGGCAGACCCTCTTTAAGGGTATAGCCGCCCACAACGCCCTCGGCGGCGTAAAGTTCCACAAGGGCATCCAGCCCCTCGCCGGTCAGCGGCAGGCCGCCCGCCGGACCTTTGTCCCAGCCGGAGCGCACCGTACCCTCGGCTTCAAACGCCTGCCGGGCGCTCACCTGACGGCGCAGCAGCCGCAGCAGCTGCTGTGCGTCCGGGGCAAAGGCGTCCCACCGGTGCACAAAGGCCAGCGACTTCCCATAGCTGACGCTTTCGCCCCGCTCGATCGCATCCAGAAAATGCGGGATGCTTTTTACCAGATACTGCCGCCTGCCAATGCCGTCTGAGACCCGCAGCCGCAGCCAGACACGGCCATTGTGCGCCGTAAGCTCCGGCTCCAGCAGGGCAAAGCCGGTGCGCTGGACAGCGGACTGGGGCTGCTGCTGCGCATCCTCCCGCTGGTAGCGCTTCAACAGCAGCTGGGCTTCATAGTCGGTCTCCGGCTCCTCGCCCCGCCACTTACTGCCAAACAGCATATCCAGCCCGGCGCTGTAGCTGTCCTTGCGGGGCTCGGTGCTCAAGCCTGCCACGCCCCGCTGCACCCCGGGGATGCTCTCCGGCTTTTTTTTCGGGGCAGGCGGGTTCTTTTCCGCGTCCTGCAATAGCAGCGCACCGATATGCTTACAGTAGGTGCCGTCGCCGTTCTGGTTATAGGGGCAGTCGCAGGAAGCGCTGACAAAGCTGCCGTTTTCCCGCAGCCAGACCTGCGTATAATAGCAGTCCGGTCCGCTGCCCTGCACCAGCGCTGTCAGGTGCCGCACCCCGTCCTCGTTGGTGGTGCAGCTGCTTTGCAGGATGCGCTTGCGGTATTTTTGTGCTCGCTCAAAGATGCTTTTGCCCAGCAATGCGCGGATCTCCTGTGCGTCCATGCGGTCTCCCTCCCCTGTGCTGTCGCGGTTCCGGTCTATTCTATAAGAATACCGCGTTCCACCCCGGGATGCAAGGGCAGAAGGGTAAAAAACATTATTATAATTTGTGGCCCGGAAACGTCTGCGGACGTTTCCGAGCCACTTTTTTCAGTTAAAAATATTCAGCCCTGTTTTTCTGCGGGGGCTGTGCTGCGCTTACGGGTCTTGAGGTGGTACATCTCCTGATCAGCCTTATCGATCAGGTCGTGCACAGTGGCAATGTCCGGCTCAAGGCGGGCGCAGCCGATGCTGATCTCGATCTGGTAGGGCTTGCCGGAAGCGGCATTGGCTGCGTCCAGCTCCCGCTGGATGGAGGCGATCAGGGTGCGCACCTCCACGCTGTTGCAGCCGCAGGCGATGCAGAATTCATCGCCGCCGTAGCGCGCCAGCACGCCGTTATAGTTGGCGCACACCTTTTTCAGGATGCCCGCCAGCAGCACCAGCGCGGCATCGCCCTCCAAGTGACCGTATTCATCGTTGATGTGCTTGAAATGATCCATGTCCATCATGAGGAAATGCAGCGAGCGGTTGGGGTGGCGGCGGTAGTAGGGCAGCTCGCTTTCCAGATAGCGCAGCGCCACGATGCGGTTGCTGACGCCGGTCAGGGTGTCCACCGTGAACTTGGTCTGCAATACCAGCACATACACGCACACCAGCCCCAGCGTAATGCCGCAGCACAGCAGCCCGCGCCCGGGCAGCCAGCCCTGCAGCAGAAAGCCTGCCGCCGGCGCAACCGCGAGCAGCAGCAGGGTCTTCAGTTCCTCTTTGGGTGTTTCCTGCTTCCAGTGGCTCAGCGTCCAGCTGCAGCGGAAAAAGGCTGCTGCCAGGTAGAGCAGCCCCACCAGTTTCGGCCCCCAGAACAGGGTGCTGCCCCGCAGCCCTTCTGCATCCAGATAGCAAAAGCCGTTTTCGTCCCGCGCCGTCAGCAGCGCCAGCAAAAGCAGCACCAGCGGCACGGCGCTGAGCGCCAGCTTGCGGCTGTCCTCCATCCATATATGCCCCAGCTCTGCCTCCACATACAAAAGCACCAGCTGGCAGCACCACGCCGCCAATAGATAAAACAAAATGCTGCCCCCGGCGTTCAGCTGGTAGGACAGGGGGATGCCCAGATCCTGCCACGCACCCAGCTGCGCCAGCGCACTGTTATAGTCCACCAGCGTCAGCGCCCCGGCAGACCACAACAGCGCCGTGAACAGCCGCCCGGGCAGACTTTTATCCCGCATTTTCTGCTGCGCCCGCAGCAAAACCGCCAGCGTGACCAGACAGACCGCACTGACCTGAGTATGGGCAATAGCATCCATGCTGCAATGCTCTCCTTTTTTCTTAAGGCGGCTTTGTGCCGTCCCGACCCTTTCCATTCTTCCCACGTTCCTTTTTCGCACAGCCTTATTGTACCAAACCCATAACAGATATGCAACAAAAACCAAAAATTTTATACAAAAAGAGACACCGGAACGTCTTTCGGCGTTCCGGTGTCTCTTGAAATCAAATCACTTTGCCTGCGGATGGGCGGCATCGTTGCGCAGGGCGCTTTCGCGGATCTTTTCCAGCGTCTGCTCGCTGAGGATGTGCTCTGCCTTGCAGGCGTCCTCGGCGGCGGTCTGCTCGTCCACGCCCAGCTGCACAAAGAAGTGGGTCAGCAGCTGGTGGCGGCTGTAAATGCGCTGGGCGATCTCCAACCCGGGCTCCAGCAGGGTCAGGTTGCCTTCGCCGTCCACCGCGATATAGCCGTTCTCCCGCAGCTTTTTCATGGCGATGCTCACGCTGGCTTTGGTAAAGCCCAGCTCATTGAC
>CAVKCU010000168.1:0-4188 GCA_963654645.1 Clostridiales bacterium
CGGTCTTGACGGCATCGAAGCAGGGCACCAGACGGCGGCGATGCTTTGCCATGTGTGCCAGAACGCCTTCCTTGTTCTTCAGGAAGCGGACGTGACGCAGCTGGTTCATCTTATCGTAGCTGATGATCATCACCGAGAAGCGCTTGCACATATACTTCATGCTGTTGTCGCTGCAGGCAATGGCAGAAACACCGGCACCCGGGAAGGTGATCTTGCTGGTGGAGGTGAACATGAACACCCGGTCCTGCGTGCCGTACTTCTTGCTCACGTTCAGCAGCACGGGGGTCTCGATGATCTCCTCGGTCAGGTGATGGACGATGTAAGCCTCGTCCCAGAAGATCTTGAAATCCGGGGCGGCGGTCTTCATCTTGGCAAAGCGCTCGATAGTCTCATCGCTGTAGGTGTAGCCATCGGGGTTGGAGTACTGGGGCACGCACCAGATACCCTTGATGGTATCATCCTCAGCAACCAGCTTTTCCACAACGTCCATATCAGGGCCGTTGGGGGTCATGGGCACGCTGATGAGCTCAAAGCCGAACTCCTCGGTAATAGCAAAGTGACGGTCATAGCCGGGCACCGGGCAGAGGAACTTACGCTTCTCCACCTGAGACCAGGGGCAGGGAGACTCCGGGAAGCCGAACACATAGCCGATGTTGATCAGGTTATACATCAGCTGCAGGCTGGAGTTGCCGCCCACGAACACCTCGTTGGACTTTACGCCGAACACATCTGCAAACAGGGCGCGAGCCTCGCTCAGACCCTCCAGCTCACCATAGTTGCGGGCGTCGGTGCCTGCATCCGTGGTGTAGTCGGTCATCTTCAGCAGGTCCATTGCCAGATCCATCTGGTGAGGGCCGGGCTTGCCGCGTGCCATATTGAGCTTCAGACCCTTTGCCTGAAACTTCTTATAAGTCTCTTCCAGTGCTGCCTTTTCAGCGGTCAATGCAGCGCAATCCATCTCGTGATAATTTGCCATTGAAAACACACTCCTTTATAGTACTCTTCCTGTTACCCAATTCTATGGCTCGTCTTTTGCGGTATGCCCCTGCCAGAGAGCACACGCCGCACGATCCATACTTTACTATTATAGTACATTTTCCGGTCAGAAACAAGAATTTAAAAGCAAAAAGCCCTGCCAAAAGCAAAAAGCTTTTGAAACAGAGCTTTTAGGCGGGCACGCTCCCCTGCTGTGCGGCAATGCCGTCAGCTGAGAGCGACCTGATTTTTATAGCGTTTGCGCACAGCGCCGTATTCCAGATGTGCCTCGCCGCCCTCCACGGTGTCCTCGTCCACGGTCACGCGGATGATGGTGGCATCGCTGGGCACCTCGTACATGATGGGCAGCAGAATGCTCTCCATCACGCTGCGCAGACCGCGGGCACCGGTCTTGCGCTCGATGGTCTTGCGGGCAATGGCGTGCAGGGCTTCGTCCGTGAAGGTAAGCTCCACGTTATCCATGCCCAGCAGCTCTTTATACTGCTTGACCAGACTGTTGCGGGGCTCCTTGAGCACGCGCACCAGTGCATCCTCGTCCAGATCGTCCAGCACGGTGATGACCGGCAGACGACCGATGAGCTCCGGGATCAGACCGAACTTGACCAGATCGTGGGGTTCTACCTTGCGCAGCAGGGCGCGCTCGGCCTCGGTGGAGTTATCCTTCAGTGCACTGCCGAAGCCCAGCGCGGACTTATCGGTGCGGCGCAGGATATACTTATCCAGACCGTCAAAGGCACCGCCGCAGATGAACAGGATGTTGGTGGTGTCGATCTGGATGAATTCCTGCTGCGGGTGCTTGCGTCCGCCCTGCGGCGGCACGTTGCTGACAGTGCCTTCCAAGATCTTCAGCAGTGCCTGCTGCACACCCTCGCCGCCCACATCGCGGGTGATGGAGGGGTTTTCGCTCTTGCGGGTGATCTTGTCGATCTCATCAATGTAGATGATGCCGATCTGAGCCTTCTGCACATCAAAATCCGCCGCCTGGATCAGCTTGAGCAGAATGTTCTCCACGTCCTCGCCCACATAACCGGCCTCGGTAAGGGTGGTAGCATCCGCAATGGCGAAGGGCACGCCCAGCATCTTAGCCAGTGTCTGCGCCAGCAGAGTCTTGCCCACGCCGGAGGGGCCAAGCAGCAGCACGTTGGACTTTTGCAGCTCCACATCGCCGCCCTTGCCGCTGAGGATGCGCTTATAGTGGTTGTAGACCGAAACGGACAGCACACGCTTTGCCTCGTCCTGACCGATGACATACTGATCCAGACCTTCCTTGATCTCGGCCGGGGTCATGATGTTGATATCCAGATCTGCGGCAGCGGGCTGGACATGGGCGCGGCTTGCGCCGCCGCGACCCGGACGGGCGCTTTTGGGCTGATCCGGCTTGTCAGAGAGCAGATCGTGGCACAGACCGATGCACTCGCTGCAGATATTGACCCCGGGGCCAATGATCATACGCTCCACTTCGTCCTGATGCTTGCCGCAAAAGCTGCAAACCAGATCTTTTTCGTTTTTGCCGGAATTGTTATTTGCCATAGCTGTTTTTCCTTATCCTGGATAGATTATAGCGGTTTACCGGTGGGCGATGACCTCGTCGATCAGGCCGTATTCCTTTGCCTGCTGCGCGGTAAGGTAGTTGTCGCGCTCGGTGTCCTGCTGGATCTTTTCCAGCGGCTGACCGGTGTACTCGCTGAGCATCCGGTTCATCTTATCGCGGATATAGACCATGTGCTCGGCATGGATCTTGATATCCGTGGTCTGACCGGAAAGGCCGCCGCCCTGACCGCCGATCAGCGGCTGGTGGATCATGATCTCAGCATTGGGCAGTGCAAAGCGCTTGCCCTTGGTGCCGCTTGCCAGCAGGAATGCGCCCATAGAGGCAGCCATGCCCATACAGATGGTGGAAACGTCGCACTTGATATACTGCATGGTGTCGTGGATGGCCATACCGGCACTGATGGAGCCGCCGGGGCTGTTGATATACAGGCTGATGTCCTTATCCGGGTCCTGCCCTTCCAGATACAGCAGCTGCGCCACCACAAGGCTTGCGGTGGTATCGTTGACATCCTCGCTCAGCACGATGATGCGATCGTTCAGCAGACGAGAGAAAATATCGTAGGAACGCTCTCCGTGCGCCGACTGCTCGACAACGTAAGGAACAAAACTCATAAAGTTCGCCTCCTGAAATGGTTTAAGTTTATTGGCAAAATTGACCGATACGGGTCCCCTGTAAAGTTCAGCCGTACCGGTCAATTTTAACAACCTTTGATAAAACGCCTGCGGCGCTTTACAGGGCCCGGCACTGATTACTCAGCGTCAGCAGCCTTCTCAGCCTCTGCGGGCTTCTCCACGATGTTGGCGTGGCTCTTGATGAAG
The DNA here is from genome assembly GCA_963654645.1 of Clostridiales bacterium. Classification (GTDB taxonomy): domain Bacteria; phylum Bacillota; class Clostridia; order Oscillospirales; family Ruminococcaceae; genus Faecalibacterium. Next base: position 3,367 of record CAVKCU010000168.1, read on the forward strand.
TCGATGGCCTTGGTGCGAGCCAGATCCTGCTTCAGATCCTCAACGTTGATCAGCTCACGCACCTTGTCCTCTTCCATCTTGTACTGGTCAGCAATGCGCTTGATCTCGGCATTGATCTCGTCCTCGGAAGCCTCGATGTGCTCAGCAGCGGCAACAGCCTCCAGAGCCAGACCGATCTTGACCTGCTTCTCAGCCTGCGGCATGAAGGCGGCGCGGAACTGCTCCATGGACTGACCCATATACTTCAGGTAGTCCTCCAGACGCAGACCCTGCTGCTCCACACGGAAAGCAAAGTCGTTGACCATCTCGTCCATGCGGACATCGTACATAGCCTGAGGGATCTCGCCCTCCATGCTCTCGATGACCTGATCGACCAGAGCATTCTCGACAGCCAGATCATCCTGCTTGTCCAGCTGCTCCTGGTTGTTCTTGCGGATGGAAGCCTTGAACTCGTCCAGAGTGTCGTACTCGGAGCAGTCCTTTGCCAGCTCGTCATCCAGAGCGGGCAGCTCCTTGTACTTGACCTCGTGCAGCTTGATCTTAAAGACAGCAGCCTTGCCAGCCAGCTCAGCAGCCTGATACTCGGTGGGGAAAGTGACGTTCACGTCGAACTCCTCGCCAGCGGAGTGGCCAACGACCTGCTCCTCGAAGCCGGGGATGAAGCTGCCGCTGCCCAGAGTCAGGTTGTAGTGCTCAGCCTTGCCGCCCTCGAATGCGACGCCATCCACAAAGCCCTCGAAGTCGATATCAGCGATATCGCCATTCTGAGCAGCGCCCTCACGGGTCAGCTCACGGGCGTTGCGCTCCTGCACACGCTTCAGC
>CAVKCU010000169.1:0-4152 GCA_963654645.1 Clostridiales bacterium
GGTCGCCCGCGCCCAGATACAGCGCGATCATGGCGTTGATGCCGATGCCAAAGCCGATGGCAATGGCGTTGGAAAAGTTCTGGATGGGGAACACCAGACTTAAAGCGGTCATGGCGTCCTCGCTGATGCGTGCCACAAACAGGCTGTCCACGATGTTGTACAGGCTGTTCACCAGCATGGAGATCACGTTGGGCAGTGCCATCGAGAGCAGCAGCGGCAGCACCGGCTTTTCCTTCATAAAAGTTTCGTTCATTAAAAATTTCACCTGCTATCTGTAAAAGTTCAAAGTGTGGAAGGCGCAACACCGACCGGCAGCCGGCTTTCGGCGCACAAAAAAGCCACACAATGACCCTTTGGGGGTCATTGTGTGGCGAAAAGTAGCATTTTGCTGTAAAAATCCACACGGTTTTTATGATCGCGGCAGCTGTCCGCGATATGCACCCTGCGCATTTGCGGGCTGCAACTCCAGCAGAATACCACATCCCCGGCGGCGTGTCAAGGGGTTTTGAGATAAAAGTATGACTTTTGCGGATACTTGACCATTTTTACAGCAGGCGCTACAATAGGGCAAACCGGCTCTGAGGGAGGGCACTGTATATGAAATGGATGATCGCATCAGACCTGCACGGCTCCTATTATTATGCGCAGCAACTGCAGCACGCCTTTGAGCGGGAGCATGCCGACCGCCTGCTGTTTCTGGGAGACCTGCTCTACCACGGTCCCCGCAACGACCTGCCCCGGGACTACGCCCCCAAGCAGGTCATCCCGCTGCTGAACAGCCTTGCGCCCAAGCTGCTGTGCGTGCGCGGCAACTGCGATGCCGAAGTGGACCAGATGGTACTCACCTTCCCGGTACTGGCAGATTACGCCGTGCTGCCGGTGGGGCAGCGGCTGGTCTATGTCACCCACGGTCATGTGTTCAACCTGAACCACCTGCCGTCTCTCGCCCCGGGGGATATTCTGCTCCACGGCCACACCCATGTTCCTGCATGGACGGACTTCGGGCAGGGAAACCTCTACTTAAACCCCGGCTCTGTGAGCCTGCCCAAGGAAAACACCGCCCACAGCTACATGACCTTAGAGGGGAACACTGCCTGCTGGAAGACCATGGAGGGCGTGTGCTACCACCAGCTGCAGTTGTGATAATGTTGTGATATTCCGTTTTTCCCGGCAAAAGCCCTTGACGAACTGCCCGAAATGCTGTAAACTAAGTACAACCTTTAAAAATAGAGGGAGCTGTAAGCTTTGTACTGAACGCAGGCGGTGCTAAGTATAACAGTAAACCCCATAAGGCATCATAAAAAGACACCGGAGGCTTTGCATCGGCTTCCGGTGTTTTTTTGTGCGCAGACGGGCTATCTTTTGCTGCGCAGTCATGCTACAATAGAAAGAAAACACGAATTGCAGGAGGAATTATGGATTTTTACGGAACCATCGGCCCCGCCTGTGCCGATGCAGCACTTTTGCAGCAGATGGTGGAAGCCGGCATGACCGGCATCCGCATGAATCTTTCCCACGGCCCGCTGGCAGCGCACAAGGACTGGCTGGCGCTGCTGCGCAAAGCCGGGGTAAAAAAGTTGCTCATCGACCTGCAAGGACCAGAGCTGCGCATCGGACGTCTGCCGCAGCCGCTGTCCCTGACCGCCGGGCAGACCGTGCGTCTGGGCGCGCAGGGCATTCCCTGCCCTGCTGCGCTGGTGCAGGGCGTGCAGCCCGGGCAGGAGCTGCTGCTGGATGACGGCAAGCTGCTGGCACGGGTGGACGCTGTGGAGCCGGAAGCGCTCGTGTGCACTGTGGTGCGGGGCGGGGTGCTGCAGAGCCGCAAAAGTCTGGCGGCACCGGGGGCAGATATCCAAATGCCCACCCTGACCGCCGAGGACAAGGAGAACCTTGCCATCGCCGCCGGCTGCGGCGTTACCGGGGTGATGCTGCCCTTTGTGCGCGGCGCTGCGGATATCCGCGACCTGCGGCAGGCGCTGGCAGAAGCCGGTGCGCCGCAGCTGAAGATCCTTGCCAAAATTGAAAACCTTGCGGGCGTGCAGGCGCTGCCGGAGTTTTTGCCGCTGGTGGACGAGGTGGTCATTGCCCGGGGCGACCTTGGCAACGCGATGCCCCTGTGGGAGCTGCCCCGCTGCCAGAAGCAGCTTTCTGCCGTCTGCCGGGCAGCCGGAGTGCCCTTTATGGTGGTGACCCAGATGCTGGACAGTATGCACACCCGGGCTGTGCCCACCCGCGCCGAGGTAAGCGATATCTACAACGCCGTACTGGACGGTGCGTCCAGCCTGATGCTCACCGGCGAGACCGCCGCCGGGCAGTACCCAGTACAGGCCATGGAGTATCTGGTGCGCACCGCCCGCACGGCGATGTGACAGAAACGGATTTGGAATGCCCAGAAGATATTTTTCTGCAAAAGCAGACAAAAGGATAGCATCTTTTGCCTGCTTCTTGTATAATACAGGTAAAATCAACTGAAGTCAGAAAGGTTTATCGTTTATGGGCATCGTAGTCATCGGAGCTGTTTTTGTGGATATCAAGGGCTATCCCCTTTCCACCTATATTCCCGGCGGGCGTAACGCCGGACGCATCGAGCAGGTACACGGCGGTGTGAGCCGCAACGTGGTGGAGGATATTGCCAACGTGGAGCTGCGCCCCACCTTTGTGGGTCTGGTGGACGACACCGGCATGGGACAGGACGTCATCGACAAGCTGGCAAAGCACAAGGTGAACACCCGTTTTATCCAGAAAAAGCCGGACGGCATGGGCACATGGCTTGCCATCTTTGACAACGACGGCGATGTGCACGCCGCCATCTCCAAGCGGCCGGACACCACCCCGCTGACCGGTCTGCTGCAGGAGCAGGGCGATGCTATTTTTGCAGACTGCGATTCCATTGCGCTGGAGCTGGATCTGGAAAAAGAAACAGTGAAGCAGACCCTGCGCTACGCCAAAAAGTACGGCAAAAAGGTGTTTGCCGTGGTCTCCAACATGAGCATTGCCATGGAGCGGCGGGATTTTTTGCAGCAGATCGATTGTTTCGTCTGCAACCAGCAGGAAGCCGGGCTGCTGTTCTCGGATGACTACGACCACCTCTCCCCGGACGAAATGTGCCAGGTGCTCACCAGCAACGTGCGCAGCGCCAACATCCCCAGCATGGTGGTGACCATGGGCGGGCAGGGCGCGGTATACGCCTGTGCGGACGGCAGCTGCGGCATCGTGCCCGCCAAAAAGGTGGATGTCATGGACACCACCGGCGCGGGGGACGCCTTCTTTGCGGGCACGGTCATCGGCCTGACCTACGGCAAAACGCTGGCAGAAGCCTGCGAGATCGGCAGCCGTCTGGCGGCTTCGGTCATCTGCATCACCGAGAACGTCTGTCCCCGCTTCCGCCCGCAGGAGTTCGGGCTGGATGTGCCGGTGGTGGACTGACGGTTTAAAGCAAAAAAATATTTATAGTTTGCCAATCGGGAAAATCTGCGGATTTTCCCGATTGGCCTTTTCACGGGAGGGGCGTAGAGGGAAACGGCATCCGTTTATTGGATTTTTGCGCAAAACCGCATTTTCCCCCTTGACAGAAGCGGCAGTTTCTGGTATCAATAAAAATGATAAAGGGGAGTAAAGGGCAGTCCGCCGGTCAAGGCTTTTTTCACCGGCAGGCCGCTGCATGGCAGCGTCATCACGGCAGCAATGCCCGATGTCATGTGTTCGCTTGAGACTTTTGTCACAGATTTTACGCTGTGGCAGGGGTCTCTTTTTTCTTGCCGCAGCATCAGAACAAAAGGAGGCAGGAAAACATTATGAATTTCTGGAACACATTCGCCGCGCTCTTTTCAAACTTCGGGGCGCTGACATGGCAGATGGTGGTCATGTGGGGCATCGGTGCCCTGCTCATCTATCTTGCCATCGTCAAAAAAATGGAGCCCAGTCTGCTGCTGCCCATGGGGTTCGGCGCCATTCTGGTCAACCTTCCCGCATCCGGTGCCATCACGCAGGGAGACACCATCGGTCCCATCTCCGCCCTGTTTGAGGCGGGCATGTCCAACGAGCTGTTCCCGCTGCTGCTGTTCATCGGCATCGGTGCCATGATCGATTTCGGCCCGCTGCTGGAAAAGCCGTGGCTCATGCTGTTTGGCGCAGCGGCGCAGTTCGGCATCT
>CAVKCU010000170.1:0-4123 GCA_963654645.1 Clostridiales bacterium
CCGCCGAACAGGCCGATCTTGCCGCCCTTGGCGTAAGGAGCCAGCAGGTCGATGACCTTGATGCCGGTCTCCAGAATCTCAGTTGCAGGCTTCTGCTCTGCAAAGCCGGGTGCCTTGCGGTGGATGGGCCAGTGCGGCAGCTCGTCCACGGCACCCTTGCCGTCAATGGGGCGGCCCAGCGGGTCGAACATACGGCCCAGTGTGCCCTCGCCCACAGGGGCGGTCAGGCCGTGGCCGGTAGCTTCCACCGGCATACCCTTGCCCAGACCCTCGCTGGCAGAAAGCATGATGCAACGCACCGTGGTCTCGTTGACGTGCTGCGTCACCTCCATGGTGCGCTCGGTGCCCTCTGCGGTCACGGTAAGCGCCTCCTGCAGGGCAGGCAGCCTGCCGGCGGTGAACTGCACATCCACCACGGGGCCTGCTACGCGAATAATAGTTCCCTGTATCATTTGGATTGCCTCTTGTCAAATCTTGTTTGTCCAACGAACCCTCTCCGTCATCGCTACGCGATGCCAGCTCCCCCGAGGGGGGAGCTTTTATCTACGTCGCCGTTAGCTGCCCTGAAACCTCCCCCCTTCGGGGGAGGTGGCACGCCGTCAGGCGTGACGGAGAGGGTGTTCCTTTATTATGTCCGATCCTGCACGGCAGCCGCGCCGCCGATGATCTCGGTGATCTCCTGCGTAATGGAGCCCTGACGGGTGCGGTTGTATTCCAGCTGCAAGTCCCGGATCATATCATTGGCGCTCTTGGTGGCGGAATCCATGGCGGTCATGCGGGCGCTCTGCTCGGCGCAGAAGCTCTCGGTCATGGCACCAAAGATCATGCCGTGCATATAGATGGGTGCGATCTGCTCGAACACCGTCCATGCGTCCGGTACCAGCTCCACCTCGCCCTTAGGGTCGCCCAGACCCTTGGGAGCAGGCTGCAAGAACCGCCGGTCCAGCGGCAGCAGACGCTCCATGACAGGCTCGCTGGTAAGGGCGTTCTGGATCTTGGTGTAGACGATGTAGATCTCGTCCAGCTTGCCGGACTTGAAATCGTCGATAGCGTCCACCGTGATGTCGCGGGCACGCTGCAACGTGGGTGCGGTAGCGCTATAACGGAACTCCTCCACAAGGCGGGGGTCCCGGTGGCGCATGGCGCGGTAGCCCACCTGACCTACAACATAAAAGCGGTCATTGGGGTCTGCGTGCTCCCGCAAAAACTTGAGCAGGTTCTGGTTATAAGCACCTGCCATGCCCTTATCGGCAGTAAGCACCAGATACGCCCGCCGGGGGTTTTCCAGATTCCGCTCGTGGAAGAAGGGGTGCTCCGGCTCCTCCGGCAGATGCGGCACAACACGGGAAATGGTGTCCCGCATACGGTTGAAGTAAGGGGACACATTCTGGTAGTTCTGCCGTGCCTTGCGCAGCTTGGACGAAGAGATCAGGTACATGGCATTGGTGATCTTCATGGTATCCTGAATGCTCTCGATGCGCTCCTTCAGCAGCTTACTGGACGACATGGTCATTGCCTCCCGCATAAGCTTTCCAAGCGTTCAGGATGGCATCCACCCGGTCGGGTTCCAGTTTGCCGTCGGCATCGATCTTCTGCATGGTGCCGGAGACGTCTGCACGGAACTGCCGCACAAAGGCAGTGGTCTTTTCCCGCTGCTCTGCGGTGGGCAGGGTATCCAGCAGACCGTGGGAAGCCAGCACCAGAATGACCACCTGCTCGGCATCGGACTTGGGCTGGCACAGCGGCTGCTTGAGCATTTCCATCAGTGCCTTGCCGTGCTCCAGCTGGCGGCGGGTCTCGGCGTCCAGATCGGAGCTGAACTGTGCAAAGGATTCCATCTCCTTATACTGTGCCAGCTCGATACGCAGGTTTGCGTTGGCCTTTTTCATGGCCTTGGTCTGGGCAGCGCCGCCCACACGGGAAACCGACAGACCCACGTTGACAGCCGGGCGGTTGCCGGCGTTGAACAGGGCGCTTTCCAGGAAGATCTGACCGTCGGTGATGGAGATGACGTTGGTGGGGATGTAAGCCGAAACATCGCCGGCCTGCGTCTCTACGATGGGCAGTGCGGTGATAGAGCCGCCGCCCAGATCATCCCGCATACGGCAGGAGCGCTCCAGCAGACGGGAGTGCAGGTAGAACACATCGCCGGGGTAAGCTTCACGGCCCGGAGAGCGGCGCAGCAGCAGCGAGATGGCACGGTAGGCCACCGCATGCTTGGACAGGTCATCATAGACGATGAGCACGCTCTTGCCCTTAGCCATGAAGTACTCAGCCAGTGCAGTGCCCGCATAGGGAGCAATGTACTGCAGCGGAGCAGAATCCGACGCAGTAGCTGCCACGATGGTGGTATAGCTCATAGCGCCGTGCTTTTTCAGATCCTCTGCCACGCGGGCGATGGAGGAAGCCTTCTGACCGATGGCAACATAAATGCACAGCACATCCTTGTCCTTCTGGTTCAGGATGGCGTCGGTGGCGATGGAGGTCTTGCCGGTCTGGCGGTCGCCGATGATCAGCTCGCGCTGACCGCGACCGATGGGGAACATGGAGTCGATGGCCAGAATACCGGTGTGCAACGGGGTGTCCACGCTCTGGCGCTCCAGAATACTGGGTGCCTGCTTCTCAATGGGGTTGTAGCCCTCGGCCTCGATAGGGCCTTTGCCGTCGATGGGCTCGCCCAGCGGGCTGATGACACGGCCCAGAAAGGCATCGCCCACCGGGATACCGGCACGCTTGCCGCTGCGGGTGACCATGGTGCCCACACCAACGGTCTCGGCACCATCGAACAGCATAACGCCCAGCTGCTCGGGCTCTACGCTTTCCACCATGCCCTTGGCACCGTTTTCAAAGGTGACGATCTCGCCGTACACGGCGCGGTTCATGCCGTCAATGTGCACGATGCCATCGGCAGAGGAGATGACCACGCCGCCCTCGGCAGAGGTCTCGGCGGGCTTGTAGTCCTCGATGCGGGTCTTGAGGGTAGCCAGCGAGGGCTTGCCCTCCATCATTTTATCCAGCTGATGACGGCCGGAATTATCGAACACGCGGTCGCCCACCTGCAGGACATAGCCGGAAAGCAGGCTCTCGTCCACGGTGATATTCAGGATGACCTCGGTGGCGTCATACAGCTTTTTGATCTCCGACTTGATGCGGTCCAGATCTTTTTCGCGGAGCTTATGGGCGCAGCGCAGGCTGGCCTTGACGATGCGGTTATCCGCAAAAAATTCACGACTGAATTCAGTTGCCATTGCCTGCACCTGCTTTCTGCAGCAGATCGTCCAGCAGCTGATCATCATCCTGGGCGGTCAAATTATGTTTCAAAAGCTTTTCGCACATGGAGCGTGCCAGTGCCGTAGCCTGTGCATCTGCTTCCCGCAGCTTGTTCTGGCGCTCGATCTCCACAGCGGCCTTACCGGCAGCCACGATCTCGTCAGCCTGCTTCTGCGCGTCGGCCAGCAGCTGCTGCTTTTCCACCTCGGCCTGCTTCTCGTAGGCTTCGCGGCGGGCTGCGGCTTCGTTGTCCACATTACGCAGCTTGTCCTGCGCGGTCGTAAGCGCTGCGGCGGCCTCGGTCTTGGAGGTCTGTGCCGCTGCAATGTCTGCCTCGATCATCTTCTGGCGCTGATCCAGCACGTTCTGGATGGGCTTGAACAAAAACTTGCGCAGCAGCACATACAGGATCAGGACATCCACCACGGTCCACAGCAGGTTCAAATCCAACTTCAGCATTCGTCCACGCCTCCGTTACTGGCCCAGGAACAGGATGATCAGCAGTGCAACGACGAAGCCGAAAATTGCGGTACCTTCTGCCAGAGCAGCGCCCAGCAGCAGGTTCGTCTGGATCTTGCCGGAAGCCTCCGGCTGGCGGGAGATAGCCTCCGTTGCCTTACCAGTTGCAATACCAATACCAATACCGCCGCCAATGCCGGTCAGCGCTGCAATACCAGCGCCCAGAGCTACCAAACCACTCATAGTTCTATCTCCTTTGTAATTACAGTTTTAAATGTGTTGTTTATTCCTCGCCGCCGATGCTCTCTTTCATGAACAGTGCGGTCAGGAACACGAAAACATAGGTCTGGATCAGACCATCGAACAGGTCAAAATACAGGCTGAACACCGCCGG
>CAVKCU010000171.1:0-4038 GCA_963654645.1 Clostridiales bacterium
ACCCGGATGTCGCCGCCCTGTGCGGCAAACATCTCCTTGCACTTTTCAAAGGCAGAGCCGTCCGCAATGACAGCCTCCGCCATGGCGCGGCAGTGGGCGGCATCGCCCTTGCCCGCCAGCACCAGCATATTAGCTGCCAACTGCAGGCACACCTCGGTCAGGTCTGCCGGGCCGTGCCCCTTGAGCACGTCCATGCTCTCCATGACCTCCAGACTATTGCCGATGTTGTGCCCCAGCGGGGTGTCCATATCGGTGATCATGGCAGCTACCCGGCGCCCATGGTGGGTGCCGATGGCGACCATCAGCTGTGCCAGCTCAATGCTCTGGTCGACGGTTTTCATAAAGGCACCGGTGCCGGTGGTGACGTCCAGCAGAATGGCGTCCGAGCCGGAAGCCAGCTTTTTGGACATGATGCTGGAGGCGATGAGCGGGATGCAGCTGACGGTGGCGGTAACGTCCCGCAGGGCGTACATCTTTTTATCTGCCACGGCAATGCCCTCGCTCTGACCGATGACCGACAGACCGATCCGGTTCACCTGTGCAAAAAATTCCTCCTGCGAGAGGGCAGTCTTTGTGCCGGGCACGCTCTCCATCTTATCAATGGTGCCGCCGGTGTGTCCCAGACCCCGGCCGCTCATTTTGGCGATCTTCACCCCGCAGGCCGCCACGATGGGCGCAATGACCAGCGTGGTCTTATCGCCCACGCCGCCGGTGGAGTGCTTGTCCACCTTGATGCCCGGAATGGGCGAAAGGTCTACCATTACGCCGCTGTGCGCCATTACATCGGTCAGCTCGGCGGTCTCCTCGTTGGTCATGCCGCGCAGGTATACTGCCATCATCCATGCAGCCATCTGGTAATCGGTCACATCCCCGCAGACAAAGCCGTTGACAATTGTCTCCAGCTCTTCCCGGGTGTGGGTGCCGCCATCACGCTTTTTTGCGATCAGATCATAAATACGCATCGTTTCACGCTCCTGTTCTTATTGCTTTTGGGGCGTTTTATGCCCGGATCTCCTGCCATACGCTCTTGCCGTCCAGCGTGGAGGCGTCCACTTCCAGATATTCGCAGATGGTCTTTGCAATCGTGCCAAAGCACAGCTTGGTGCCCAGATCCGTACCCGCCTTTACGCCCTTGCCGCAGACCAGATACGGCACATACTCGCGGGTATGGTCGGTGGTCTTGGTGTAAGAGGGGTCGCAGCCGTGGTCGGCGGTGATCATGAGCAAGTCGCCCTCCCGCATGCCCGGCAGGAAGTCAGCCAGAAAACGGTCGAACTCCGTAGCAGCGGCGGCGTAGCCTGCCACATCGCGGCGGTGGCCGTAGAGCATATCAAAATCCACCAGATTCACGAAAGCCAGACCCTCAAAATCCCGGGTCTGCAAAGCCTTGGTAAAGGCGATGCCGTTGGTGTTGCCGGTGGTCTTGATCTTTTCGGTCACGCCCTCGCCGTCAAAAATATCGTAGATCTTGCCCACGGCGATCACGTCCTTGCCGGCATCCTTCAGCAGATCCAGCATGGTGGCGCGGGGCGGCTTCAGGCTCAGGTCGTGGCGGTTGGTGGTGCGGTAGAAGGTATCCGCCGTGCGGCCGAGGAAGGGCCGGGCGATGACGCGGCCCACGCCGTACTCGCCTTTCAGCATCTCGCGGGCGATCTCGCAGTAGCGGTACAACTCGTGTACCGGCACCAGCTCCTCGTTGGCCGCCACTTGGAAGACGCTGTCGGCGCTGGTGTAAACGATGAGGGCGTTCTCCTGCATCGCCTGTTCACCGTAGTCCTTGAGCACCTGTGTGCCGGAATAGGGCTTGTTGCAGAGCACCTTGTGGCCGGTCTTTTCCTCGAACGCATGGATAAGCTCCTCCGGGAAGCCGTTGGGGAAGGTGGGCAGCGGTTTCGGGCTGACGACACCGGCGATCTCCCAATGGCCGATGGTGGTATCCTTGCCCATGCTCTGCTCCTGCAGGCGGGCAAAGGCAGCCGCCGGGGCATCCGTCTTTTCCCCTGCGGTCACGCCGTCAATGTTGAACAGGCCCAGCTTGCGCAGATTGGGGCAATTGAAATTGGGGTGGTTTGCAATGGCACCCAAGGTGTTGGTGCCTGCATCGCCGAAGGCAGCGGCATCCGGCTCCGCGCCAATGCCAAAGCTGTCCAGCACGATCAGAAAAACACGTTTTTCCATAATGGTCACTCCATTTCTCCGGGGCGCACCCCAGAACAGTACTACTTTATTACCCTTATTATAAGCAAAAAGCCCCTCAGATGCAAGAGGAAGCAGCCTTGCGCTGTTTTATCAGTTTTTACGTTTTGCAGCAATTTTTCCATGTTGGACGGTCCATGGAAAGCCGCGGCGCATCGTTAAAAAATTTGCAATTTCTCCAGCGGACATAAGCAGGCGCAAAAACTTGTATTCAAGCAAAAATTCCTCTTGCTCTCTTGCACCGGAATGATTATAATAATAGGTGGTAGAGTTTTGTGTTTTCTGCTCTACCGCATAAACCGACCCGCTGTACCGAGAGCTTTTGCTCCCATTGGTCATACACAGCAGCCTGCCGGGCGCTGTGCCGGATATAGGTAAGAGAGAGTTGACGGAGGTATATTGTATGAGAAAGACGAAAATTATTTGCACCCTTGGCCCTTCCACCGATAAGGAAGGCGTGCTGCGCGATCTGATCGCCAACGGCATGAACGTTGCCCGCTTCAATTTTTCCCACGGTTCCCACGAGGAGCATCTGGGCCGCTTTGAAAAGCTGAAGGCTCTGCGCGAGGAGCTGGGCAAGCCCGTAGCCGCACTGCTGGATACCAAGGGTCCCGAGATCCGCCTGAAGGACTTCAAGAACGGCGTTGAGACGCTGGTTTCAGGTCAGACCTTTACCCTGACCACCCGCGAGGTGGAGGGCACCAACGAGATCTGCTCCATCACCTACAAGGACCTGCCCATGGACGTGGAGCCGGGCGGCACCATCATGCTGGACGACGGCCTGATCAAGCTGCAGATCCAGACCGTGAACGACACCGACATCGTCTGCACCGTGCTGAACAACGGCAAGATCAAGAACAAGAAGGGCGTCAACGTGCCCGGCGTGCACCTGTCCATGCCGTATATGAGCCAGCGCGATAAGGACGATATCATCTTCGGCATCCAGCAGGGCTACGATTTCATCGCCGCTTCCTTTGTGCGCACCGCACAGGACGTGTACGATATCCGCAACCTGCTGAACCAGTACGACTCCAACATCCGCATCATTGCAAAGATCGAGAACCGCGAGGGTGTGAACAACATCGACAGCATTCTGGCTGCTGCCGATGCCGTGATGGTCGCCCGTGGCGATCTGGGCGTGGAGATCGACTTTACCGAGCTGCCCGGCATCCAGAAGACCATCATCGACCGCTCCTTCTCCTTCGGCAAGCCCATCGTCACCGCCACCCAGATGCTGGACAGCATGATCGTGAACCCCCGCCCCACCCGCGCCGAGATCTCGGACGTGGCTAACGCTATTTACGATGGCACTTCTGCCATTATGCTGTCCGGTGAGACCGCTGCCGGTGCCTACCCCGTGGAGGCGCTCAAGACCATGTCCGCTATTGCAGAGCGCACCGAGCAGGAGGGCTTCCATCTGCGCAGCCGCCAGATGGATTCCAACCCCGGCAAGATCAGCGTTTCCGACGCTACCGCCCATGCTGCCTGCCTGACCGCACGGGACGTGAACGCCGCTGCCATCGTTACCGTGTCCGAGTCCGGCACCACTGCCCGCCTACTGAGCAAGTACCGCCCGCAGCAGCCCATCATTGCCTGCGTTATGCGCGAGCAGGTGCAGCGTCAGCTGTCCCTGAGCTGGGGCATCACTCCGCTGATGATGTCGCTGGCACACAGCACCGATGAGCTGATCGAGATGTCCACCGCTCTTGCCAAGGAGAACGGCTACCTGCACAACGGCGAGCTGGCTGTTGTGACCGCAGGCGTGCCTGTGGGCGTTTCCGGCACCACCAACATGATCAAGATCCACATGGTGGGCAACTGTCTGGCTACCGGCGTGGGCGT
>CAVKCU010000172.1:0-4036 GCA_963654645.1 Clostridiales bacterium
CAACAAAAAACCGCCGCGCTGCGTACCACGGCAGAGCGGCGGGAGATGGAATGCTTTTTTCAGGCTGTTACTGGGCTGCCCAGTAGAAGTCCTCGTCGGGCAGCGCACCGCCCACGGCGGCGGGGTCGGCATCGTAGAGCACCTGCAGGTAACCGGAGGCGTCTGCCTTCAGCTCCTCGCCGGTCAGGCAGACGATGTTGCAGTTGGGCAGTGCCTTTTTGGCAATGGCGGCTTTTGCCACCACGCCCTGCTCCTCGCACAGAGCGGCGGTGCCGTCCAGATCGGTGTTGGCGGCGTTCACGCTCTGGGCGTAGTCTGCCAGAAAGGCGGCTACCACGTCCGGGTGCTCCTCGGCGTAGGCCTTGCGCACCACGGTCACGCCGGTGATCAGCTGGGTGTCTGCCACCTTGTCCCACTCGGCGGTCAGGTCAAGGGCTACCCGCAGGGTGTCGTCCTTCAGACCGGCGGCGGTCACATAGGGCTGGGGCAGCACCGCAATGGCGTCCTGCGTGGTAGCCATCTGGGCGGTCACCTCGGTGGCTTCGCTGTAATACTGGATGTCCACGTCCTTGTCCGGATCAAGGCCGTTAGCGGTAAGCAGATAGCGCAGCACATACTCCGGGGTAGTGCCCTTGCCGGTGGACAGGATGGTGCGGCCCTTGAGGTCTGCCATGCTGTGGACGGTATCGCCCTGCTCCACCACGTACAAAACGCCCAAGGTGTTCACCGCCACGGCCTGAATGCCGCCGCTGGTTTTCTGATACAAAGTCGCCGCCAGATTGGCAGGGATGGCAGCCATGTCCAGCTCGCCTTTGATGAGCAGCGGCACGATCTCATCCGCAGCGCCGTAAAGCTGCAGGTCGTAGTCCATGGCGGCAGTACCGGCCTGCTCCATCGAGAGCAGGTTGACGAGCCCCATAGTGGTGGGGCCCTTCAGCCCGGCGATGCGCAGCGGCTCGGTGACAGACAGCGGCGCTGCGGTCTCTTCCTCAGAAGCAACCGCAGAGGAAGCAGCCTCGGACACCGCCGTGCTGGAAGCGGCAGAACTTGCGCTGCCGCCGCAGGCTGCAAGGCTCAGCGCAAGGCTGAACGCCAGCAGTAAAGACAGGATCTTTTTCATGATATACTCCTTTTCACACCCGGCACGCCCCGGTACGGGAAGCGGAAACCGGTCTTTTTTTGAAAAATTTTGCAAAATCATTTGCTTTGCGCGTTCCAGTTTACTATAATAGGGGTAAAAATACCGTTGCGTGTGCAACGCAATTGCAGGAGGCTGCAGAGAACGCTGTTTTCTCTGCGGAGTTGCGATGAATAATTATCTGCCGCTGTTACAAACCACCACGCTGTTCGCGGGTCTTTCCGCTGCGGAGCTCAGTATGCTGCTGTCCCAGCTGGGGGCAAGTGTGCGCAGCTACGGCAAGGGCGAAGCCCTTGTGCTGGCGGGGGAGCCCAGCCGCCGGGTAGGCATCGTGCTGTCCGGTGAGCTGGAGGCCTACCGCCCGGCGCCGGGCGGGGCGCGCATCCCCATCGCCCGGGTAGAGCCGGGCGGGGTGTTCGGGGACGTGCTGGGAGGCTCCAGCCTGTCCAGCCCGGTCACCGTGCTGGCTGCCGCCCCCTGTGAGGTGCTGCTGCTGCCCTACGAGCGGCTGCTGCTCTCGGACGGCAGCCCCGCCCACCAGCGGGTGGTGCAGAACCTTGTGCGCACCATCAGCGATAAATATTTTTCCCTCTCCCGCCGCATCGACCTGCTGGTGATGAAGAGCCTGCGCGGCAAGGTGGCGGCGTATCTGCTCAGCGAAGCCGCCCGCGCCCACAGCCTGACCTTCAGCATCCCATTCTCCCGCATCCAGCTGGCGGATTACCTCAACTGCGACCGCAGCGCCCTTTCCCGGGAGCTGAGCACCATGCAGAAGGAAGGGCTCATCGACACCTACCGCAGCAGCTTCAAGCTGCTGGAGCCGGATGCCTTGCAGCAGATGGTGCAGTAGCCTTTTGCCAACTATTTTATATTTAAGGAGCGATCAAGCAATGTCCAAGCCTGTTCTCTGGATTGTGATCCCCTGCTACAATGAGGAGCAGGTGCTGCCCATTACAGCACCCATGTTTCTGGAAAAGATCCATAGTCTGACCGCACAGGGGCTGGTCAGCGATAAAAGCCGGGTGCTCTTTGTCAACGATGGCTCCCGCGACAAAACGTGGGAACTGATCCAAGGCTTTGCCGCACAGGACGAGCACTATATCGGCATTTCCCAAAGCCGCAACCGCGGTCACCAGAACGCCGTGCTGGCGGGGCTGATGGAGGCGCTGCACAGCGGCAGCTGCGATATCACCATCTCCATCGACTGCGACGGTCAGGATGACATCAACGCCATGGACGAGATGGTGAAAAAGTATCTGGACGGTGCCGAGGTGGTGTACGGCGTGCGCAGCCGCCGGGACACCGACACCTTCTTCAAGCGGTTCACCGCCGAGGGCTTTTATCATGTGATGAACGCTCTGGGCGCGGATATCGTGTTCAACCACGCAGACTACCGCCTGATCAGCACCCGCGTGCTGGAAAGCTTTGCCGATTACAAAGAGGTCAACATCTTTTTGCGGGGCATGGTGCCGCTGGTGGGCTTTGCCCACGATGTGGTCACCTACGAGCGCCACGAGCGCCTGGCAGGCGAGAGCCACTACCCCCTGAGCAAGATGCTGGCGCTGGCTTTTGACGGCATTACCAGCCTTTCCAACAAGCCCATCCGCATTATCACCGGGGCGGGCATCGCGGTGAGCCTTATCAGCTTTATCGGGGTCATCTGGGCCATCGTATGCGCCGCCATGGGCAGCAGCGTGGCAGGCTGGGCGTCCACCATCTGCATCGTCTGCTTTATGGGCGGCGTACAGCTGGTGTGTCTGGGCGTGATCGGCGAGTATATCGGCAAGATCTATATGGAAACCAAAGCCCGCCCGCGCTATATCATCTCGGAGCGCACATGGGCTCCCTACGAAAGGAAATATCACGGATGAGCAAGCAAAGCTGGAAGGGCAGCACCCTTCTGAACCCGGAGCCGCCGGTGCTGGTATCCTGCGGCGGGCTGGATAAGCCCAACCTTATCACCATCGGCTGGACAGGCACCATCTGCACCCAGCCCAGCATGGTATCCATCAGCGTGCGCCCGGAGCGGTACAGCCATCAGCTGCTGTGCGAGAGCGGACAGTTCGCCATCAACCTGCCCACCGAAAAGCTGGTGCGCGCCATCGACTGGTGCGGCGTGAAGAGCGGTCGCGAGGTGGACAAGTTTGCTGCCTGCGGCCTGCACGCCGCCCCCGGCAGCGTGCTGACCGGCTGCCCGGTGCTGGAGGAAAGCCCGGTCAATCTGGAGTGCCGCATCACCCAGCGCATCCCGCTGGGCAGCCACGACCTGTTTTTAGCCGAGGTGGTGGCGTGCGATGTGGACGAGAGCCTGCTGGACGAAAAAGGCAAGCTGTGTCTGGACAAGGCAGACCTCATCGTGTACAGCCACGGGGAGTATCTGGCGCTCGGCAAAAAGCTTGGCACCTTCGGTTACAGTGTGCGCAAGAAAAAGCCTGCAAAACGTAAAAAATAACAAAAAGGCGATGCCGCGCGGCATCGCCTTTTTGTTATTTACTTCTCGTACTTTACCCGCTGGATATCCCCAAGGTCGTAGGGGGTGTTCTGGTAGACGTAATAGTTCAGCCAGTTTTCATACAGCAGGTGGGCGTGGGCGCGCCAGCGGAACAGCGGCGGCTTTGCGGGGTCGTCGTCCGGGTAATAGTTGACGGGCACGTGGATGGGCAAGCCCTTGGCTACGTCCCGCTTATACTCGGCATCCAGCGTATATTTATCGTACTCCGGGTGTCCGGTGACAAAGATCTGCCGTCCGTTCTCGGTGCTCATGAGGAAGGGTCCGGCGGCGTCGCTTTCCGCCAGAATGCGCAGGGCGGCGCAGTTGTCCACATCCTCCCGGCAGATGCCGGTGTGGCGGCTGTGGGGGGCGTAGAACACCTCATCAAAGCCGCGCACCAGCGGGTT
>CAVKCU010000173.1:0-4035 GCA_963654645.1 Clostridiales bacterium
TTTTGTGTGCTGCCACAAGCGGGCGACCACAGCCCGTCTGCCCGCAGGCGGAGATACCGATAAATTTAGGAGGCTCTTTCCCATGTCTGGACATAGCAAATGGAACAATATTAAGCGCAAGAAGGAAAAGACTGACGGCGCCCGCGCCAAGGTCTTTACCAAGATCGGTCGCGAGATCAGCGTTGCCGTCCGTGACGGCGGCCCCAACCCGGCTTCCAACAGCAAGCTGGCAGACCTGATCGCCAAGGCAAAGCGCATGAGCGTGCCCAACGATAACATCCAGCGCATCATCAAGAAGGCCGAGGGCGGCGACAAGACCGAGTTCGAGGCTATCACCTACGAGGGTTACGGCCCCGGCGGCGTGGCAGTCATGGTGGAGACCCTGACCGATAACCGCAACCGTACCGCTGCCGACCTGCGCCACTACTTCGATAAGAACGGCGGCAATCTGGGCGCTATGGGCTGCGTGGCATTCCTGTTCAACCAGAAGGGTGTCATCGACATCTCTCTGGAGGACAAGGACGCCGACGAGGCCATGATGGACGCTCTGGATGCCGGTGCCGAGGACTTTGATGCCAGCGAGGACGCAGCCGAGATCACCACCGATCCCGAGAACTACTCCGCTGTGGTCAAGGCTATGGAGGAGAAGGGCTACGAGATCCTGTCCGATGATCTGGCTATGGTGCCCATGACCACCACCCGCCTGACCGACCCCGATCAGCTGAAGCTGATGGGCAAGCTGCTGGATTCTCTGGAGGATAACGATGACGTCCAGAACGTCTGGCACTCTCTGGAGAACGAAGAGGACCTGCCGGAATAAGCTTCCGTAAGGCTCTTTGCTCCTGAAATAAGACGATAAAAAGCCGCTTTTTGTGCTGTTTGGTACAAAAAGCGGCTTTTGTTTATTATTCCTGCGCCAGCGCCTTGCCTTTTGCGTAGTAGCGCTGCATTTCTTCCCGGGGGACCATATTCCCGCCGGTGGCCCAGACCAGATGGGTGACGTTTGCCAGCGCACCGGCAGGCAGGGCAGTATCAGTGTAAGCGCCAAGCAGCTGCCCGGGCTGGGTGAGCACCGGGCCGTACATTCCCGCCAGAGCGCTGGGCTCAAGGAAAAAATCTTCGGCATCTGCCAGCTGTGCCAGAAGGGTATACATCCGCTCGTCCTGCAGGGTGTAGCAGCCGCTCATAAAGGGACGCATCAGCCCGCCCACAAAGCCGGAGGCACGCCCCACGGCAAGACCATCGGCGGCGGTGCGGTTGTCGATACCAAAGTCCTGCACGCAGACGCCGCTGTTTTCGCCGGTAGCCATGCCCAGCATCATGCAGGGGGAGTGGGTGGGCTCGGCAAAAAAGCAGTGTGCGGCATCGCCGAACAGCATCTTCAGGCCAAAGGCCACGCCGCCGGGGCCGCCGCCCACACCGCAGGGCAGATAGGCAAAGAGGGGATGCTCTGCATCCACGGTGACGCCCTGCGCGTCCAGCTGCTTTTTCAGCCGCAGCGCAGCCACGGCATAGCCCAGAAAGAGGGTCTTGGAGTTTTCGTCATCCACAAAGTGGCAGTAGGAGTCGCCCGCCGCCAGCTTGCGCCCCTCGGTCACGGCGATGCTGTAATCGGAGGCGTATTCCACCACCTTAACGCCCCGGCTGCGGAGCAGGTCTTTTTTCCACTGCCGTGCGTCAGCGGACATGTGCACTGTGACCTGAAAGCCCAGCTTTGCGCTCATGATGCCGATGGAAAGCCCCAGATTGCCGGTGGAGCCCACTGCGACGGAATACTGCGAGAACAGCTTGCGGAAGCGCTCCTCTGCCAGAACGGCGTAGTTGTCGGTGAGATGCAGCATCCCGCTGTGCAGGGCAATATCCTCGGCGGTTTTCAGCACCTCATAAATGCCGCCACGGGCTTTGATGGAGCCGGAAATGGGCAGGCGGCTGTCCAACTTGACCCATACCTGCCCAGCGATGTGAGTGCCGCTGCGCTCTTCCAGCACCTTCTGCATCCAGGGGATGGGCTGAACGGGGGATTCGATGATGCCGCCCGCCGCAGCGGTCTCGGGAAAGACAGCGGCAAGGTAGGGAGCAAATCGCTCCAGCCGCGCGGCGGCGTCCTCAATGTCGGCAAGGGTCAGCGGGCAGGCAGCTGCAGCCTGTGCAAAGGGCAGCTTGTCCGGGTTGATCCATGCAGTCTCCTTCAGGGCACAGAGGTCGGAGACCACGGGATACGCTGCGATCCAATCGGCAGCGGAACGCCCGGCGATGCACTTGGCAGGTGAAACCATAGCAGGTCCTCCTTTATATATAGAACCGGATGGGTGCGCCCGGCAATTTTCGCGGAGCGCTGAATGTCTTGAATATAAAGGTTTTTACAGGAATTGTCAACCGGAACAGGCTGCTTTGCGCCGGGCGGGGCAGAGCAACACACGCTTGTGGTTACAAGCTGTTGCCGGGGCAGCTCAACAGCAGAGCAGGAAATTTTTGGAAAGAAAGCGGCATATCTGCCAAAAACCTTGTTAAAAAACTGGCATTTTGCCGTTTTTGTGTAAAGGATACAAGAATATACACAAAAAAATGGCATTGTGTGTATTGCTATTTTGCAACTGATATATTAGAATATAAGCAAGAAGAGCGTGCAGGCGTTCTGCGCGTGCCACATGATAAATAACGACAGGAGGAACTTCTCTATGCCTATGAAAATGGGTTGGCGCTGGTATGGCGAGGGCAACGACCCCGTCACTCTGAGCGACATCAAGCAGATCCCCGGCGTGACCAGCATCGTCTGGGCACTGCACAACAAGATGCCCGGCGAGATCTGGGAAATCGATGAGATCCAGAAGGTTGCAGACCAGATCCACGCCTACGGCTTTGATATGGATGTTGTCGAGTCCGTCAACGTGCACGACGATATCAAGATCGGTCTGCCCACCCGCGACCAGTATATCGAGAACTACAAGCAGTGCATCCGCAACCTGTCCAAGTTCGGCGTCAAGGTCATCTGCTACAACTTCATGCCCATCTTCGACTGGACCCGCACCGACCTGTTCCACCCGGTAGGCGACGGCTCCACCGCACTGTTCTACGAGAAGGACAAGATCAAGGGCGATTACAAGGCTATGGCTGAGTATATCATGTCCTTCACCGAGAAGTATAACATGACCTTCCCCGGCTGGGAGCCGGAGCGCATGGCAAAGCTGGACGAGCTGTTCAAGGCCTATGCCCCTGTCACCAAGGAGAAGCTGTGGGAGAACCTGAAGTACTTCCTGGAAGCTCTGATGCCTACCTGCCGCGAGTGCGACATCAAGATGGCTATCCACATGGACGATCCTCCTTGGGATATCTTCGGCCTGCCCCGTCTGCTGGTGGACGAGCCCAGCATCGACCGCTTCCTGAAGATGGTGGATGATCCGTACAACTGCCTGACCCTGTGCACCGGCAGCCTGAACGCAAACCCCAACAACAACTGTGCCGAGATCATCCGCAAGCACTGCGACCGCATTGCCTTCGGTCATGTCCGCAATATCCACCACTTCCCCAACGGCGATTTCTCTGAGGCTGCGCACCGCGACTGCTGCGGCGAGACCGGCATCATCGAGGTGATGCGCGCTTACCATGACTGCGGCTTTGAGGGCTACATCCGCCCCGATCACGGCCGTCAGCTGTGGGAGGAAGGCCCCGGCGTCTGCCGCCCCGGCTATGGCAAGTATGACCGTGCTCTGGGCATCCAGTATATGCTGGGTATCTGGGATCTGCTGGACCGTCTGGATGAAGAAAAGAAGGGCTGATTACTATGAAGCTGTCTGATATCAAAAACGGCAATCTGTCCGCCGAGTGGGCAGAAAAGGGCTACGAGCTGCCCAAATTCGATGTTGAGGCCGTCAAGGCCAAGACCCACGCCGAGCCCACTTGGGTGCACTTCGGCGCCGGCAACATCTTCCGTGCTTTCCCCGCTGCCGTGCTGAACGACGCACTGAACAGCGGCAAGTACGACCGCGGCGTCATCGTGGCCGAGAGCTTCGACTACGAGATCATCGACAAGGCTTA
>CAVKCU010000174.1:0-4008 GCA_963654645.1 Clostridiales bacterium
CCGAGCCGGGTGTCAAGGGCAACACTGCTACCAACACCCTGAAGCCCGCTACCGTTGAGACCGGCGCCGAGATCCGTGTGCCTCTGTTCATCAACGAGGGCGATCACATCCGCATCGATACCCGCACCGGCGAGTATATGGAGCGCGTCTGATCATTTGTCGCATACCGGGCAGCGGGCAACCGTTTGCCCGGTTTTTGTATTACAAACAAGGAGGGCATTTCAGATGGAACTGAACAAGAAAGCAGCCTACCTGCAGGGCTTAGTGGACGGTCTGGGCGTGGATGAAAGCACCAAAGAGGGCAAGATCATCAAGGCCATGGCTGCTCTGCTGGGTGAGCTGGCCGATGCCATTGCCGCCATGGATGAGGATCTGACCTGCGCCTACGACCAGATCAACGATCTGAGCGAGGAACTGGAGGATCTGGAAGCCGACCTGTATGAGGACGATGATGCCGAGGACGAGGAAGACGACGCAGCCGACGAGGATGAGGATGCGGGAGATGACGACATCGCCAGCGAGCCCTTCTACGAGGTAGCCTGCCCCGCCTGTGGCGAGACCGTCTACGTCAGCGAGGATGATCTGGATGCAGGCGAAGCCAACTGCGCCCACTGCGGTGTGACCTTTGAGGTCGCGCTGGAGGGCGACGAGGACGAAGCCAAGGACGCCCCTGTGCAGTACGAGGTGACCTGCCCCGCCTGCGGCAGCACTGCCGTATTTGAAGAGGACGAGCTGCTGGACGGCGCACCCAAGTGCCCCAACTGCGGCGAGCCGCTGGACTTTGAGGTGACCGAGGAGTAAACGCTTCTCTCCGGTGAAAATGGGATTCAGAAAATAGCGCTTTTTCTGCTGTTTTCCTTTATGACCCCGCTCGTGAAAAGGCGATTTAAAACAAAATTCCTATGAATATGGCCAAAGTGCACGCGGAGGCCATTCCAAATCGTCCCTGTAAAAACGCAATGCCGGGCAGTCCGCAGACTGTCCGGCATTGTTCATTTTGATTTGGTTCAGCGGGTCTCGTTGGCCTTCTGCAGCCAGATGCCGCCAATGTCCAGCGCATTATACAGGCCGTGCTTGGTGGTCTGACGCGCTACGCGCTCCTGCGGTGCCTTGGTGGTATCGGTAGAAAGCAGCATCAGGTGCACCTTGTCGGCTACCTGCTGTTCGCCCACCGGGGTGGTGGTCAGGATCTGCAGATACAGCACATAGGGGTCGGTCATGCTGCCGTAATACAGCTCGTTGTCCTTGCGGACGAGGGGCTTGCCTTTATAAGTCAGTTTCGGTGTAAATGGCATCGTGAAAGCCTCCCTGTCGTTTGATTCATCTTAGTATATCACATCCTGCCTATAGGATGCAAGCGTTTGCGGCAGTGCTGTGTCAGTTTTGCACCAAAACTGCCCCGCACCGTGCAAAACCCGCGGCGCATTTTTGGCAAATGGGGCTTGCTGTTGGGTGCAGTTATGCTATACTATAAGCAGAACAGCCCGCATTCCGGGCCGGAAGTGAGGAAACCACAATGGCAGATTATCAGGAATACCGGCGGCGCATCCTGCACCGGCGCTGGCGCAGGGTGTTTATCATCGTTGCCCTTCTGGCGCTTCTGGCACTGCTGGGCGCCATCGGCATCCTGTGGAAGGTACTGCACCGGGAACGCGTGGATACCGCCCTGAGCCAGAACACCATTCTGCGGCAGGTGACTACGGACAATACATGGAACACGGTCAGCTACCCGCTGGCGCGGCAGCTCCGGGTGCAGACGCTGGAGGGCAGCACCGAGACCGCGCTGGACTTCCGCATGGCGGCGCTGCCGGTCAGTGCTCCGGTGGAAAAAAGCTGGTTTGCGCAGGCCAGCTTTGTGGGCGACAGCCTGACGCAGGGCTTGCAGATCTACGATACCGGCCTGCCCGGGGCGCAGTTCTGCGCCTATAAAGGGGTGGGCCCCAACGCCTTCGTCAACGGCACCAGCTGCAAGCGGGTGGACGGCGTGACTGAGATCCCGCTGGATGCCTTGACCGCGCAGCAGCCCAAGGCTGTCTATGTGCTGCTGGGCAGCAATGTGCTGGGGCGGGACACCGATTACACCAGCTTTCTGACCTATTACCGCCTGATGCTGGATATGATCAGTCAGGCGCTGCCGGATGCTAAAATTTATGTGCAGTCCATTACACCGGTGCGACCGGAAGTGAGCGCGCAGGAAAACCACGCAGGGCTGAACCGCGACCGTCTGCGCCGCATCAATAACGAGCTGGCTGCCATTGCGCTGGAAAAGGACTGCTATTTCCTCAACCTGTGGGAGGTGCTGGCGGACGAAAACGGCGACCTGATCGAAAGCTACGCCCAGCCGGACGGCTACCACATCAAGCCGGAGGGCTACGCCGCATGGGCGGACTACCTTTGCAGCCACACCATGGAGTAAAAATACAAAAGGCGCTGCCCTTGCGGACGGCGCCTTTTTGTGTTTTATCGGATTTTTTATCAGAACAGACCGGTGATCTTGCCATCGGCGTCCACATCAATGTTCACGGCGGCGGGCTTTTTGGGCAGACCGGGCATGGTCATGATGCTGCCGCAGATCACCACCACAAAGCCTGCACCGGCAGCCAGACGCACCTCGCGCACCTCCATGGTAAAGCCGGTGGGCGCACCGGTCAGCTTGGCGTTGTCGCTGAAGCTGTACTGGGTCTTGGCGATACAGACGGGCAGGTTGCCGTAGCCCATCTCGGTCAGCTCGGTCAGCGTCTTGCTGGCGGCGGCGCTGTAATTCACGCCGTCGGCGCGGTAGATCTTGGTGGCAATGGCGTTGATCTTGTCCTTCAGGGGCATCTCCAGTGGGTAGGTGTACTGGATGGGACGATCCTCCAGGATCTCCAGCACCTTTTCAGCCAGTGCCTTGCCGCCCTCGCCGCCCTTGGCGAACACCTCGCTCAGCACGCAGGGCACGCCCTGCTCGGCGCACACCTGCTCCACATAAGCCTGCTCTTCGGCGGTGTCGGTGGGGAAGGCGTTGATAGCCACCACCACCGGCAGACCAAAGCCGTTCTTCAGGTTGTCGATGTGGCGGATCAGGTTGGAGGCACCGGCCTTGACAGCCTCGAGGTTGGGCTGGTTCAGATCGGCCTTGGCTACGCCGCCGTGGCTCTTGAGGGCGCGCACGGTAGCCACCAGCACACAGGCGGAGGGGGCGATACCGGCATAGCGGCACTTGATATCCAAAAACTTCTCCGCACCCAGATCCGCACCGAAGCCTGCTTCGGTGATTGTGTAGTCTGCCAGCGAGAGGCTGAGCTTGGTGGCAAGCACGCTGTTGCAGCCGTGGGCGATGTTGGCAAAGGGACCGCCGTGGATGATGGCGGGGTTGTTTTCCAGCGTCTGCACAAGGTTCGGGTCCAGTGCGTCCTTCAGCAGGGCGGTCATGGCACCGGCTGCGCCGATCTCGCCGGCAGTCACCGGCTTGCCGTCGTAGGTGTAGGCGCACACGATGCGGGACAGCCGCTCCTTCAGGTCGGAGATGCTGGTGGCAAGGCAGAAGATTGCCATGACCTCGCTGGCGACCGTGATATCAAAGCCGTCCTCGCGGGGGGTGCCGTTCACCTTGCCGCCCAGACCGTCCACGATGAACCGCAGCTGACGGTCGTTCATGTCCATGCAGCGCTTCCATGTGATGCGGCGGGGGTCGATGTTCAGCGGGTTGCCCTGCTGGATGCTGTTGTCGATCATGGCGGCCAGCAGGTTGTTGGCCGTGCCAATGGCGTGCAGATCGCCGGTAAAGTGCAGGTTGATGTCCTCCATGGGCACCACCTGTGCGTAGCCGCCGCCGGCAGCGCCGCCCTTTACGCCGAACACGGGGCCAAGGCTGGGCTCGCGCAGGCAGAGCATGGTCTTTTTGCCCAGTGCGTTCATGGCATCAGCCAGACCTACACTGGTGGTGGTCTTGCCCTCACCGGCGGGGGTGGGGCTGATGGCGGTGACAAGGATCAGCTTGCCCTGCTTTTTGGCGTTGTGGATCAG
>CAVKCU010000175.1:0-4006 GCA_963654645.1 Clostridiales bacterium
AATACAAAAGCCGCAGGGTGTTGGATGTTGTCCAGCTCCTTGCGGCTTTCGCAGTCTAATAATATCACAGGTCAAACAGTGCAAAACAGTGCGTCTTTCATCAAAAACAGTGCAAAACAGTGCGCTTTACTCCAAAAACAGTGCGTTTACTGGCACTCCGGGATGTCGAGAGCCTTCACAGCACGCTTGTGCCGCCGGTATACGCGGCTCACGTCCATGCCCATCTTGACGGCGATCTGCTCCCACTTCTTGCCGCCGATGTACCGCAGATACAGGATCTCGTAATCCTGTATATCCACGGTCTGGTTCATGACGCTCAGGATCTCCTTGCAGATCTTCTGGCACTCCATCACCTGCGCGTTGGCTGCCTGCATAGCATCCGCGATGCGCTCCACAGAACGAGGCAGTGCCTGACCGTCACCAGCGCCGCCGGGGACAGGGGACAGCACCTGTGTGACGTGCTCCGCAGCTGCACGGTACTGCTCCACCTCGTCCAGTTTGATTTTTTCCAGCTTGGCGGCCTTGCGGTACCGCCGCAACCATTCCTTTTTTTCTTCATAGGTCATTGGACTGTCCTCCTGTTTACCACCCCGCCGGGATATCCTCATGATCCGCCGGGGCGAAATCCTCGCTGTAGTTTTCGGACGGATCAGGCGCAGGCTGCCACTCATGATATTGCGGCTGCCACCACATGGACACTCTGCCGGTTGCGCCCTCGCGGTTTTTCGGGATGCGGAGGCTAACGTCAAAGTAATCATTCGGGCCCTGCAGCTGACGCTCTCCGTCCACTTGGCTCTCAATGAAAACCACAGCGTCCGCGTCCTGCTCGATGGTGCCGGATCCGCGAAGGTCTCCCAGTGATGCCTTTTTGGTGCCGCCGTTGCGATCTGTTACGCGGTTCAGTTGCACCAGCTCCACAATGGTGGTGCCGGTCTCCATGGCAAGCTCTTTCAGGCTGCGGGTAACGTCCGCAAGACGCTCCTGTTCCTTGCGTCCCTGCTGGGTGTCGGAGATCAGACCGATGTGATCCACAAAGACCACGCGCGGGCGGTATTTCATGACCCGGGCGCGGATATCGTCCACGGTCATCCGGGTGCCATCATCGTAGATCATGCCGGTGTGCCCCTTGATGAGAGCAAAAGCGTTGTTCAGGCTCTCCCGCTCCTCCTCGGTCAGCTTGCGGTCACGCAGCCGGGTGGAGTTGATGCGGGTCAGCTTGGACATGGTGCGCAGCATCAGCTTGCGCCTGTCCTCCTCCATGGTCAGGTAATACACCTGACAGCTGTTACTCAGGCGCAGAGCCAGAGCGAGCGCCAGATCCGTCTTGCCGTGTCCGGGACGGCCAGCAATGACGGTGACCATCTTCTCGCCGAACAGACCCAGCTCATCCAGCTCACGCCACGCCATCCTGACGCTGGTGTCCGGCTGCTGCAGCCATTGAAGCGTCTCGTCCCAGACCTCGGCAAACTCCTTGACGTTCGCGTCCACCGATTCCCGCCGCAGGTGATCCTGTTCTTTCAGCGCCTCGCTCAGATCCCGGCAGATGGTGTCAGAGTCCGCAGGGTTCATGGAGATCTTGGCGGCAAGCTCCAGCAGCAGGCGCTTGCGGTAGTCCTCCATCACCAGCGCCTCATAGTCCTGCACATGGCTGATGGTGGGCACGGTCTCTGCTGCCAGCACGATCAGAGGCCGGAAGTCTGCGCCCAGCATCCGCTCCAGTATCACGGCATCCACGTTATGGCCGGTATCCAGCTGCAGCTTGATGGCTGCGAACAGCTGCCGGTAAGGCCCATCCTCGAACATGGTCGGGGTCAGGCGCTGCACGGTATCCTTGCACGCCGCCGGGTCTAAGATCGCAGCGCCGATCACAGCAAGCTGATGCTGCTGCACAGTGGAGATCTTGTTGTTCGTCACGCTCCTACACCCCCCAGCAGGTCTGCGAGGGTCGTGTCTTTGGTGATCTTGCGGGGCTTATCCGGTGCAGGCTGCGCGATATGTACCGCCGCCGGGGCTTTGTCCACAAAATCCTTGACCGCAAACACGCCCGTCCATCCGTTTTCAATGCTCTGGTTCAGCATGGCGATGGCGTACCCGGCACGATCCTTCACGCCCGCCTCATCCACAAGCCGCTTGATGGACTTGCAGATCTTCTTTGCCACCAGAGAGCTCCACAGCTTTTTCTTGTCCTTCTTGGCAAGCGCCTGCCGGTGCTGGTCAAAGTCCATCAGAGCGTCATACAGCCCGCCGGGTGCTCCACGGGAAAACTCATCAAAGACCTCGGCAACGGTCAGACTGCTCGGCTCCTCCCGCGCCTCTGCGCGGGGTTTATTATTATTATTAGCTTTCTCTTTTTCTTTCTTGGGTGCACTTTCTGCACCGGTAGAGGTGCACTTTTTGCACCTATCCGGGTGCACATTGTTCACCGGTGCATTTTCTGCACTAGTGCACTTTTTGCACCCATCAGACGCAGACGAACACTCTGCCGGGCGAAGCGCTGCATACCGGTTTGTGGGTCTGCCGTTTACTGTCTCAGACCACTTGCGGATCAGACCGTCCTTTTCCAGTTCGCCCAGAAGGTTCAGTACGGCACGCTTGCTCAACTTGAAATAGTCCACGATGTAGCTGACAGAGCCATAGAAACAAGACTGATCGTCTTGGGAGAAGCCCCAGATCAGGGCATAGATCAGGAGCTTGTTGCCGTTGAGGTTGTAGTCCGTCACCATCCACGGCTGCACAACAACATATCCGTCTTTTCTCATCCTGTTAGTCCTCCATTAAAACGGCAGGTCATCACTGTCATCGATCACGGAAAAGTCATCCACGCCGCCGTAGTTGGCAGGCGGGTCTGCTTTCGGCCATGCCTCAGAGCGCGGGGCAGCCTCGCCGCCCTCGTCCACCGGCTTGCTGGTGCCCTTGGAGCCCGCAAAGTTGATATTGTCGGCCACCACGGCAACGGATGTGCGGGTTGCGCCGGTCTTATCCTGATAGTTGTTGGTCTGGAGACGGCCATTGATGGCAACCAGACTGCCCTTTTGGAAGTAGCGGCACACAAACTCAGCCTGCTGCCGCCATGCTACGACATCAATAAAATCCGCCTGCCGCTGCTCGCCCTGCTTGGCGAAATTTCGGTCACAGGCAATGCGGAACTTGCAGACGTTCACGCCCGCCGGGGTGGTGCGAAGCTCAGGATCCGCCACAAGGCGGCCCATAATTGCGATAACATTAAGCATTGATATAGTCCTTTCCAACGGCGGCCATCCATGCAGCATGTGCGCCGGGGCCGTTCTTCTCCTCATATTTCGCCTGCGCAACGGCTTTCAGGGTCTGGGCGCAGGTGGCGTTATAGTGCGGGCTCATGCCCGGCTCATTGTGGTGCTGGTGGCACAGCCAGACCTTGAGGCCGTGCCGCTCGGAAAAGCTGCGCAGCGGCCCATTGAGGATGTGGTGCTCCTCCAGCCCGCTGGTGGTCTTGACGGCATACCAGCGGCGGCAGATGTAGCACTCCTTTTCTGCCTGAATGATGCTTTTGGCCATTATGGTTCCTTCCATTCCTGCCAGTAGGCAGTCACTATGGGATCATTCACGCCCATCTCAGCAAGGCGGTCAAAGATCCCGTCAATCAGATTTTTCATTTCGCCGGTGGTAAAGGTAGAGCTGCCCTGTGTGCACTTGACCGTGCAGCGGTTGCCGTCCAGTATCTCCACAACGTGGACAAGCCGATAGCAGCCGCGCAGGATATCCAGAGCGCCCGCCGGGCACTCCAGATAGTCCACCTTGGCCCCGTACTTTTCCAGCATCTCCAGATAGCAGTCCTCCGGGGTCACGCCGCCAGTGCGCCCGCCGTTGTAATGGTCGGCCATGATGGTGAGCAGCGACCACATGAGACGGTTTTGCTGGGTGCTGCGACCTTTGCGTTCCGGCTCCACGGTCAGGGTCAGGCGCAGGGGCCGCCCGTGGGCCAGATCGTCCAGACGTTGCAGGAGCTGGGTTTCCACAAATTCCGCAG
>CAVKCU010000176.1:0-4006 GCA_963654645.1 Clostridiales bacterium
ACCGATATCGCCGCACGCGGCATTGATATCAGCGAGCTTTCCCATGTGTTCAACTACGACCTGCCCGAAGTGCCGGAGACCTATGTGCACCGCATCGGGCGCACCGCCCGCGCCGGTGCGGACGGCACCGCCGTCAGCTTCTGCGCCCCGGAGGAGCAGGAGTATCTGGCAGGCATCGAAAAGCTGAACCGCCGCAAGATCCCGGTGGTATCCGGTCATCCGTGGGACGGCGTGCCCGCCCCGGTGCGCCCGGTGCTGCCCGTGCGCGGCAAAAAGCCCCGCCCCGAAGCGGAAAAACCGGCAGAAGCACCGAAAAAACAGGCCGAAACTGCGCCCGCAAAAGCTGCAAAGACAGCTGCGCCCGCGCCGAAGCAGGAGCCGAAGGCTGCAAAGAACGCGGTGCCTGCAAAACCGAAAAAAGAGGAAACACTGATGCAAGACAGCAATACAAAGCGCGGCGCCCGCAACGACCGCCGCGCCAACAACCGGGGCGCAAACGCCCCCAAGGAGGCAGCAGCGCCCCGCGCCCGCCGCGAGAATGCCGCCCCTGTCCGGGGCAGCAACGCCCAGCCCAAGTTTGACCCCCATTTTGTCAGCGCCCCGGAGGCCACTCCGCTGCGCCCGGCACGCAAGACCCCTGCCGTCCCGGCAGCACCTGCCATCCGCAGTGCACAGGAGCCCCAGAATAACCAGAACGCAAACCGCAGCGGCAGCCGCCGCAACGACCGGACGGACCGCAGCGAGCAGCGCAATGCCCGCCCCGCAGCCCAGAGCAACAATGCCCGCCCTGCCCGCACTGAGCGCGGCAGCGCCGGCAATCAGAACCGCGCCCCCAAGACTGAACCTGCCCGCCGCGGTCGCAATGCCGCCGCCCGGGACGAGGACCCGGGGCTGATGCTCATCAGCCGCCGCCCGCCCCAGCAGAAGTACACCAGCTTTGAGGAGTATATGGACGCCCACGGCGGTGCCACCGCACCCATTGAGGACCACAGCGAAGAAGTATGAGCCGGAACGAAGCCTTTGCCCCGTGGCAGTGCCCCCTGTGCGGCGGCGCGCTGCAAGGGGAGAATGACCTGAAATGTGAAAAAGGCCACTGCTTTGACCGCGCCCGGGAGGGCTACTGGCATCTTTTGCCGGTGCAGAGCATGCGCACCAAAGCCCCCGGGGACAGCAAGGAGATGGTAGCCGCCCGCCGCGCCTTCCTGAACGCCGGATACTACGGCATCTTCGGGCAGGCGCTGGGGGAGCTGTGCCTTGCCCACGGCGTGCCCGCCGCGAAGGATGCCCCGCTGCATCTGCTGGATGCTGGCTGCGGCGAGGGCTGGTACGACCGCTGCATCGCGCAGCAGTTCGCGGCGGCAGAAAAGCCGCTGCAGCTGGCAGGGTTCGATATCGCAAAGCCTGCGGTGCGCTTGGCGGCAAAGGCGCTGCCCGCAGCGCAGTATGCGGTGGCGTCCAGCTTCAGCCAGCCGGTGCGCACCGGCTGGGCAGACGTGCTGCTGAACTGCTTTTCGCCCTTTGCGCAGGAGGAGTTCAGCCGGGTGCTGCGCCCGGGCGGGCGCATGATCTACGTTGTGCCGGGGGCAGAGCATCTGTACCAGATGAAGGCTGTGCTCTACGAAAAGCCCTACAAGAACCCGGTGCAGCAGGTGGAGTACCCGGGCTTCCGCGCTATCGACGAGCGGGAGGTGCAGGGCACCATCACCGTGCCTGCTGCCCAGCTGGAAGCACTGTTCGCCATGACCCCCTACTACTGGAAAACGCCCCGCGACGGTGCCGCCCGCCTTGCGGCTCTGCCGCAGCTCACCACCACCATCGCCTTCCGCTTTCTGGTGTTTGAAAAGCTGTAATTATGAGAAAAGGACTGCCGTGCTGGTGCATGGCAGTCCTTTTTTGTGCCCGTCCAACGCCTGTCGATTTTCACAAGGACTGGCATACTAATATATCAATTTCGCCCAAAAGCGACAAAGTCTATTTACAATCCATCTGATTTGTGATACGCTTTGCACAGATTCCGACGGCGCGATACGGTCGAAATATCCGTTGGACCCGGCAGCAGGGCATTTGCTGTACAGCTTCGGGCGGCTTTGTTCTGCACAAATGAGCCGTCTGCATTTAAAAGGAGAAATGATGATGAACAGAAGAGACTTTATGAAGCTTTCCGCCGCTTCTGCCGTGACCATGGGCGCAGTGGCTGGCATGGCGCCCGCATCCTTTGCTGAGAACGCTGGCGTGCACACTGATGCTGAGGTGCAGGCCATGGTGGCAGAGGAACTCCGTCTCTCCCGCGAGGTGGCCTTTTATCCGGCTGCTTTCCGGGGCGATTTTGACAAGTTCTATGTGTTGTTCCACAAGCTGTCCCGCGCTCAGTACGAGAAGGTGGACGGTGCAGCTGCGCCCGGCATCAATGCTTCCCACTACGAGATGTGTGTTGCTCTGACCAATGCCCGCAAGGCGCTGCGCCAGATCAAGGACCCCAAGAGCACCGTTTGGGAAATTTGGGGAGATCAGATGGCCGTGGAATCTCCGCTGCCTACCAACTGGGAAAATTGCTACGATAACGAGGGCTTCCGTCCCTTCCTGAACCCGTACCTGCTGCGAGATCAGGGCAAGGTGAAGGGCAACGTGATCATTATTGCAGGCGGCGGCAGCACCCACCGCAACAACGTGGTGGAAGGCTACCCTGTGGCCGAGTTCTTCAACAAGAACGGCTACAACGCCTTTGTGCTGCAGCGCCGCGTCAACCCTTATGCCGCTGTGGATCAGCGGCTGGATCTGGCACGCGCTATCCGCTACATCCGCCACAACGCCTCTGAAAAACACATCGGCAAGACCGATATCATGATCGCTGTGGGCTTCTCTGCTGGCGGCATGAATGTGATGCAGGTGGTGGCCGACCAGTTCGGCACTACGAATACCCCGGATAAGGTCTACCCCAGCTACGTCTGCGATGCTGTGGACTATGAGAGCGCTGACCTGAATGTGGCAATCCCCATCTACGGACTGTTCGTCACCGGTCTGGACTTCACGAAGAACCCCAACCTGCCCCCGGTCTTTGGCGTTGTGGGGCAGAAGGACAGCCTGAGCGCTATGATGCTGCCCTCTCTGCCGGAGTGCGCAGATATCTTCAAGGACTTCAGCTTCTATCTGGCACCCGATGCGCCCCACGGTGTGGGTCTGGGCACTGGCACCAAGGGCTATGTGGATTACTACACCCAGATTGCCCAGTGGCCGGATATGGCGGTGAACTTCATCGAGAGCCGTCTGGGTCTGATGGAAAAGAAGATCGACATGGACTCCGTGGGTTTTGCATGGTAAGCTACCCTGACAGGAGTATCTGAAAAATAACGACCCGCCGCATCTCCTTCAATGCGGCGGGTCGTTGTTTGTAAAAATGTTATGTATGATACTCCATCCATTTGCCCTTCCACGCATACAGGATCATGAGCACTGCGCCCAGACCCCAGCTGACGGGGTAGAGGATGAATACGCCCTCGATGCCGGAGAAGAAGGGCAGCAGAAACTGGATCCATACCACCCGGAACAGGCACAGCGAGACCAGCAGCACCACCATGGGCGGGATGCTGGCACCCGTGCCGCGCACGGCACCGGCAAGTCCGTGCAGGATGCTGAGCAGGAAGTAGAACGGGCAGAACCACCGCATGGCAAGCTTGCCGTAGGTGACTACGGCCTCGTCGGCGGTGAACAGGTGCAAAATGGCATCCTGCCCAGCCAGCAGCGCCGCGCCGGTGCAAAGGGTGTAGATGACCCCGATGGCAAGGGTGACCCACACCGAGCGCTTTACCCGGTCCAGACGCCCCGCGCCGTAGTTCTGCCCCACAAAGGTGGTGGCTGCCATGCTGATGCTGCTCACCGGCAGGATGTTGAAGCCGTCGATCTTCATGTAGGCGGCAAAGCCCGCCATGGCGGCGGCACCGTAGCTGTTCACGCTGGCCTGCACCAGCACGTTGGAAAAGGAGATGACCATGTTCTGGATGCCGGTGGG
>CAVKCU010000177.1:0-3999 GCA_963654645.1 Clostridiales bacterium
ATCGCCAACATCGTCAAGTGCCGCCCGCCCCAGAACCGCGACCCGCTGCCCGCCGAGAGCGAAGCCTGTATGCCGTGGCTGCGGGAGCAGTTCCGGCTGATCCAGCCCAAGATCGTGGTCTGCCTTGGGCGCGTTGCCGCCCAGCGGATGATCCGGCAGGATTTTTCCGTCACCCGGGAGCACGGGCAGATCATCAACAAGGGCGGCATCCTGTTCATGGGCACCTTCCACCCCGCCGCCCTGCTGCGCCAGCCCCAGAACAAGCCCGAAGCCTTTGCGGATTTTACCGTGCTGCGGGACACCATTGCCGCCGTGTGTGAGCACACCTATCATAAATAAGGGCAGGAACCAACCGCGCCGCTTTTGCATACTGTAAAGCAAAAGCGAGGTGTTTTTGTATGGAAAGTTCCGTGCATCCTTCTGTGGATTTCTTTCTGGGCGCTACAACGCCCGCCGGGTTCAAGGGCTACTTTGCGCCGCTGCGCCGGGAGCCCGGGATGCAGCTGGTGCTGCTCAAAAGCGGGCCGGGCTGCGGCAAGTCTACTTTGATGAAGCGGCTGGCGCGTGCCGCACAGGAGAAAGGCGAACCCATCCAGCGCATCCACTGCGCCAGCGACCCCGACAGTCTGGATGGGGTGGTGTTCCTGCGGCAGAAACGCGCCATCATCGACGCCACCGCGCCCCATGTGGTGGAGCCGGAAGCCCCCGGCGCAGACGAGCGGGTGCTGAGCTTGTACCACACCATCGACGCCGATGCCCTGCACCCCCACAAGGACGAGGTGACCGCCCTGTTTGCCCGCAACCAGCTGCTGCGCAGCCGGGCGGCGCGGTATGTAGCATCGGCGGGCAGCCTGCTGCTGGACAGCCGCCGCGCCGAGGCGTTCAGCGCAAACTTTGAAAAAGTGCGCCGCTACGTCAAGCGGCTGTGCACCCGCCTTTTGCCCCGCACCGAGGAGATGGGCTCTGAGGAGCTGCGGCTGCTCTCGGCCATCACGCCCAAAGGCGAGGTGTTCTATCAGGGCACGGTGCAGGCGCTGGCAGACAAATGCATCCTTTTCCGGGACGACTACGGGGCAGTGTCCCGCCTGCTGCTGGAGCTCATCCGCGCCGAAGCACTGGCGCGGGGCTACCACATCATCACCTGCCCCTGCGCCATGCACCCGGAGGACAAGATCGACCACATTATCATCCCCTCCCTGCGGCTGGCATTTTTGACCGATAACCGCTGGCATCCGGTGCGGCTGTCTGCTGCGCAGACCGTGCGGTGCAGCCGTTTTGTGGACCGGGAGAACCTTTCCGCCTGCCGGGCACGGCTGCGCTTCAACGAGCGCGCCGCCGCCGAGCTGCTGGAACAGGCGTGTGCCCTGATGGCGCAGGCAAAAAGCTGCCACGACGAGTTGGAGACCTACTACCGCACCGCCGTGGACTTTGCACAGGTGGATGCCGCAGCCGCCCAGTGCATGGAGCTGTTCGGGGTAGGATAACGTAAACCACAACGGAGGTGAAACGCCTTGGCAAGCATCCATCTGCCCATCCGACAGCTGGTGGAGTTTTTGCTGCGCACCGGCAGCATCGACAGCCGCTTTACCGGCTTTGACCGCGCCAACGAGGGTGCACGCATCCACCGCAAGCTGCAAAAAGCCGCCGGGGAGGGCTATCAGTCCGAGGTGTTCCTCAGCGCGGAGCGGGAAGCCTGCGGCATCGCCTTTACGCTGGAAGGCAGGGCAGACGGCATTTTCACCGACGAAACCGGCACGGTGACCATTGACGAGATCAAGACCACCACCGTCCCCTGCGAGGAGATCACCGAGGAGCTGAACCCCTGCCACTGGGCGCAGGGCATGGTGTATGCCGCCATTTACAGCAGCCAGCAGGGGCTGGAAGCGCTGGCGGTGCGGCTGACCTATTATCAGGTCGATACCGACCAGATTTTGCGCTTTACCCGGCAGTTCACCCGGCAGCAGCTGGAACAGTTTTTGCAGCAGCTTTTAACGCAGTACGCCCCGTGGGCGCAGCGCCAGCTGGACTGGGACACCCGGCGCAGCCGGAGCCTTGCGGCGCTGCAATTCCCCTTTGCGGAGTACCGCCCCGGGCAGCGGGCGCTGGCGGGCGAGGTGTACCGCGCCTGCCGCGCCGGAAAAAGCGCTGACCGCAAGGGCGGCACCCGCGTTTTTTGTCAGGCGCCCACCGGCATCGGCAAGACCATGAGCGCCCTCTTCCCTGCCCTGAAAGCCATGGGCGAGGGCTGCGGCGCAAAGCTGTTCTACCTGACCGCCCGCAACACCACCCAAGCCGCCGCCGAGGACGCGGTGGCGCGGCTGCGTGCCGCACAGCCCGGTCTTGCCCTGCGCAGCGTGACCCTGACCGCCAAGGAAAAGGCCTGTCTGCACCCGGACGCCGAAGGGCACCCCGCCTGTCTGCCGGAGGTGTGCCCCTTTGCCAACGGCTACTACGACCGCCGCAAGGATGCGCTGGCGGCTTTGCTGGACGGCAGCGGCAGCTTCAGCCGCGCCGCACTGGCGGACACCGCCCGGCAGTTCTCGGTGTGCCCCTTTGAGCTGGGGCTGGACCTGAGCGAGTGGTGCGATGTGGTCATCGGGGACTACAACTATCTGTTTGACCCGGTGGTGCACCTGAAGCGCTTTTTTGACGTCGCCGGGGACTGGCTGTTCCTCATTGACGAAGCGCACAACCTGCCGGACAGAGCCCGCGCCATGTACTCGGCGCAGTTTGCCAAAAGCAGCCTGACCGAAGCAAAGCGGGCGCTGGGCAAGGGCAAAAGCAGCCTGAAAACCGCGCTGACCAAGGCGGATAAGGTCTTTCTGGCGGCGCGCAAGGTCTGCGCACAGGCTGCGCCCCGCACCGGCGCAGAGCCTGCCGGGGAGACCGAGCCTGCACAGGTAAGCCTTCTGCCCGCCGAAGCTGCCCCGGACTTTGCCCTGCCGCAGCCGCTGTACGCCCGGGACGGCACCGTGTTTTTGCAGCAACTGCCCGCCGCTTTGCCCGCTGCCCTGCGGGCGGTGCACACCCCTTTGCAGGATTGGCTGGAACAGAACCCCGAGGACCCCGCTCACGCCCAGCTGCTGGAGCTCTACTTTGCCCTGCAGGATATCGCCCGCGCCGCCGACCGGTACGACAGCCACTTTGTCACCCAGCTCACCGCCCGGGGCAGTGAGTTGGAGCTGCACCTGCTCTGCTTAGACCCCGCGCCCTTTGTGGACGCCAGTCTGGCGGCAGGGCGCAGCGCGGCGCTGTTCAGTGCCACCCTGACCCCGCCCGCCTTTTACCGCAGCGTACTGGGCTGTGCCGATGCCCGGGCGGTGGCGCTGCCCAGCCCTTTCCCGCCGGAAAATCTGGGGCTGTTCTGCCTGCCGGGCATCTCCACCCGCTACCGCCAGCGGGAAGCCAGTGTGCCCGCCGTAGCCGATGCGCTGGCGGCGCTGGCAAAGGGCAAAACCGGCAACTATCTGGCGTTTTTCCCCAGCTACGCCTATTTGCAGCAGGTGTACGAAGCCTTTGCCGCCCGCTGGCCGGACATTCCCACCCTTGTGCAGCAGCGCAGCTTAGACGATGCCGGGCGCGCGGCGTTTCTGGCGCAGTTCGTGCCCTGCCCCGCCCAGACGCTGCTGGGCTTTGCCGTGATGGGCGGCATCTTCGGCGAGGGCGTAGACCTTGTGGGCGACCGGCTCATCGGCTGTGCCATCGTGGGGGTGGGGCTGCCGCAGGTGAACCCCCGGCAGGAGATGCTGCGCCGGTATTACGAGGAGCTGTCCGGCTGCGGCTTCGACTACGCCTACCGCTACCCGGGCATGAACAAGGTGCTGCAAGCCGCCGGGCGGGTGGTGCGCACCCCGCAGGACAAGGGCGTGGTGCTGCTTTTGGACGACCGCTTTGCGCAGCCCGATACCGCCCGCCTGTTCCCGCCGCACTGGCAGCACATCCGGTATCTGCCCGGCACCGCCGCGCTGGAAACGGCGCTGAAAGGGTTCTGGGGTTAGC
>CAVKCU010000178.1:0-3042 GCA_963654645.1 Clostridiales bacterium
AGTTGAAAATGCGGTAGGAAGAACCGCAGCGGCAGCGAAGTTTTGACACCCACAGATTCTTAGTAGTTCTGGCTCCCTTACGCCTTGTTTCTCCATCAGGAAGGCGCAGGCTGGAAATACGGGACTTGCGGATGTGCTCACATTCATGCCAGAGGGCTTCTGATACAATCGGCTCAAAGTTGCCTTTTACATAGACGAAGGAAGTTTCGTCCAGATTGTTGATGCGTTTCTTTTCAAGATAGTTGTTGACCTTGGACTTGTTGTAGCAGACATAGCCCATATACGTTGCGTTACGAAGGATACGGCTGATCTTTGTACAGGACCAACTGACGTTTCCGTGCCCATCCTTACGGCCCAGCCGGGAAAGTTCATTGACGATCGCCTTTTCCCCGTAGCCCTGAGAATAGAGCGTGAAAACCATCCGTATGGTTGCAGCCTGTTCCTCGTTGATAACGTATGTACGGTTGACCTTATCCCGGTCATAGCCGATAATGTTGCCGCTGCCGTAAAGCACGCCGTTCTGACGGCTTATCTTCTGCCCGGCAAGAACTCGCTCTGAAATCTTGCGGCTTTCTTCCTGCGCCATAGTTGCCATGATGGAAAGCCGGAGCTCGCCATCGCCGTCCATCGTCCAGAT
Organism: Clostridiales bacterium; assembly: GCA_963654645.1. Lineage (GTDB taxonomy): Bacteria > Bacillota > Clostridia > Oscillospirales > Ruminococcaceae > Faecalibacterium. The sequence goes on from CAVKCU010000178.1 coordinate 638, forward strand.
GTTGTCGGATACAAAAAAGACCTCTACGCCGAAATTGCGGAGTTCACGGGTGAGTTGAAGGGTATCGACGGTATTGCGGGCAAAGCGGCAGACCTCACGCGTAACGATCAGGTCGAATTTCCCGCACTTGGCATCGGAAAGCATTTTCATAAAGGCCGGGCGCTTTTTGGCGGAGGTTCCGGTGATGCCCTCGTCGATATAGCGGTCAACGACCTGCCAGTTGGGATGATACCGAAGCTGGTCATCGTACCATTGCATCTGGTTGCCAAGCGCATCGACCTGCGCTTCATGCTGGGTCGAAACACGACCGTAAAAGACAATGCGGCGGTCACGGTCTTTATCCAATGGGAATTGCCCAAAGTACATTCTTTGCGTGATGTTCATATCGCTGTACCTCCTTTGCCCGTAGTATAGAAGATTGAGAAGGGAATATGTAGGATGTCGCCGGTGTCAGCGACATCCTTGACATTACGCTGAATATCTGCTAAGGACCTGATGATAGACCTCAGCAGAGATCAGGTCGTTGTCAAATAAAATGGAGATCAGCTTTAGTGCAGTTGCATCGATGCTGAAAACGTTGGGAGGAACAGCGGGGGAAAGGGGAGAAGAAACGTTCTTGTTGATATTATCGACCTCCATTCAGGTCCAGACTGTTCATCAGGGCTTCGTCGATTTGGTACATTTCGTCCGGCGTAGTCTGCCCTAGGAGACGCTGTATGCGCTCTTTATCAATGGTGAAGATCTGTTCCAGCAGCACCATAGAGGGTCTTGAAAACGCTGGATTTCGGTCAATGAGAACATGGGTGGGCTGTTTTGGCTTTTTGGAGACCTTTGAGGTCACAGCAGCCACGATCACAGTCGGCGCAAATTTATTTCCTGTATTATTTTGAATCACAATAACAGGACGTTTGCCTCCCTGCTCAGAGCCATAGTGCGGGTCAAGGTCTGCATAGTAGATCTCGCCCCGGAGAAAACCAAAGTCTTTTGTTACATATACGGTGGCAGTCAACCTCCTTTTTCTTATGTAGGCAAAAGCCGCCCTTGCGGACGGCTTCTGCGATGTGAAAGGAAACCAACATGAAGAAGTAAGGTCACTGCTTGATGGGCAGATTAAAGCGGCGGCTGGAGCCGTTGTAGGTGCGAAGGATCAGCATCATATACTTGTAGCTGACGGTGCCGCTCAGGGATTTCTCGTCACGCACCAGCGTCATGGGATGGACGGTTTGCAGACGCTTCACCAGACGCTCCGGGTCATACTCGCCCTGATACAGAGCCACAAAGCGAACCATGCCCTGCAGGATGCCAGAGCGGAGGGAATCGGGGTCACCCTCCCAGCCCTTTGCCAGCATGGTCAGGGCTTCTTTGTAAAGGTCTGCGCCGTAGGCTTTGTACTCCTTGAAAGCCGTGCGGATGCAGATGATCTTCCACGGGGCACGGTAGCTGTCCAGACCAAGCTGCAGACCGGTGCTTTCGGTGGCTTTCATGAATGCGAGAGATTCCGGGTCTTTGCCCACCAAAGCGGCGCGCAGCTCTGCGCCAGCGGTCAGCGGCGTGGAAACGCCCGTCTGCCGGGAAAACAGCATGGCTTCTTCTTCCTCTGTCAGTCCCTCGTACACTTTGCAGATGATCGGAAGATCCTGCCCGCCGTTCATCGCCCGACGGGTCACGATGGTATGCTGACCGTCAAAGACGAAGTAGTGACCGTCCCGGTAGCTGACCTTGGGCGGGTTGGCAATCAGCTCGGTGAACTCTGCCGACATCTTTTCGACATTGGGAATGTTCAGCTTGCGCTGATATTCCGCAGGGATTTCGAGAAAGGCACTGTTGATGACCTTTTCTTCGTAAGGCCGCTGAGCGAAAAGGGCTTCGATGATTGCTTCATCTGTGATTTCGGGCATGATCTCAGGCATGGTGCTGACACAGTTCATATTCTTCATAGCAGTTCCTCCATCTTATCTTCCAAATTTTTCAGGTAATCTCTCAATTTCTGAATCGTTCGTCCTACGGATGCACGGTTCTCTGCATCGGATAGAATATCGGGATAATCCCGGAAAACGCTTTCCCAGCGGCGCATCATACTGTTGGCGGCTCCCGATACCTCACAAAGCATCGCCGTACCATTGGCAAGATGCTTGACATGGTAGCGATTGTTTGCGATTTCAAGAATCTGCTGACGGTCAACTTTCAACGGTTCGTTCTCCTTCTGTGGAAAGGTCGGCTCGGATGGAGCAGGAGCGGACGTTGGTTCTTCGTCAGGAGCTTCCTCCTCGGATGTACTGGCATCGGGCAGCGGTGCAGCTACGGCTGGGGGAGCTTTCTGCTTTTGCGCAGGCGGTTTTGGGGGCTTCGGCTTGCAGATCTCAGCCACCAGTGCAGGACGTTCTTCGGGAGGGGCACGGGCAACG
>CAVKCU010000178.1:3052-3968 GCA_963654645.1 Clostridiales bacterium
GGCTGGGGGAGCTTTCTGTTTTTGTGCAGGCGGCTTTTGGGGCTTCTGCTCTTTCGGTTTGCAGATTTCAGCCACCAGAGCAGGACGTTCTTCGGGAGGGGCACGGGCAACGGATGCGATCTCGGCGGCGGTTGGCTTGACCTCGCCGGAAAGCACTTTCTGCCGTGTGCCGGGAACAGCTTCTTCGGCAGCGTCTACACCGTTTGCAAATTCGGCTGCTCTTAAAACAGTGCGACCGCTGATATTGTGATCGTTTGCAATACGATTGCTTACCCACGATTCGGCATTTGACCGTGGCTTGACATTTTGTCGAGTCGCGGTGAACCTTCCGCTTTCATCGTGCTCAGGTGATGTCGGGCCGCCATGAATAGCCTTTTCAGCGTCATATTGCTTCCCGATAAGGTACTTCTTCTGTTCCGGGGTGAGGTTGCGCCGTCCCAGCTGGTTTTTGCAGATCCAGATGATTGCTTCATAGCGGCTGGAAAACTCTTCCTCGTGAACGGTGAAAGGGATTTCCGGGTGTTTCTTGGCAATGGTGAAGCGGTTGTGTCCATCCACGATCAGCCCTTCCCATACAATGATGGGGTTGATGATACGGTCATCCCGCAGGATGTTCGCTTCAAGCTGGTTCAGTTCTTCAAAGGTGAGCGGTGGGATTTTGCCCTGAAACTCCGGGTCAACTTTAAGCGCATTCAAATTCATCATCGAACCGTCCCTTCTTAAAGTAGGTGGATTTCGGGCTGGTGGGCTGGATGTAGTAGTCGTAGCCAAAGTTGGTCTGGCAGTAGGTGCAAGGCTCCTTTACGGTCTGACCGGGGTCTGCACGGCGGACACAGATGCCACGGGCGTTCCGAAAGGCGGTCAGGCAGCGGGGGCAGAGGGTGGTCAGGGTCGATTCGTCGGTCTTGTGGGTAAA
>CAVKCU010000179.1:0-3940 GCA_963654645.1 Clostridiales bacterium
GCGACCGCGCCTTTGCGGTGTACCGCAAGACCTGCCCCGCCTACATCGAGGACATTTCCGAGATCCACCGCACCGAGCCCTACGTTTACAGCCAGATGGTAGCCGGTAAGGACGCCCCCACCTTCGGCGAGGCCAAAAACAGCTGGCTGACCGGCACGGCGGCATGGACCTTCTTCAACATCAGCCAGTACATTCTGGGCATCCAGCCCACCTTGGACGGCCTGAAGGTAGACCCCTGCATTCCTCACACCCTGTCCGGCTTCACCGTGACCCGCCGCTTCCGCGGCGCTGTGTACCACATCACGGTGGATAACGCCGCCGGGGTGCAGCACGGCATCAAGGCTGTTACCGTGGACGGCAAGGTCATCTCCGGCAACGTTCTGCCGCTGGCTGACGCCGGAGCTGAGGTAACGGTGCAGGTGACCATGGGTTAAACCGAAATTCTCTGCTTTTTCATATTATTCTCCTTTCCGTGACCAAAGTCGCCGCGCAGCCTCCCTGCACGGCGGCTTTGGTTTATAATGAAAACATTTTAACAGCTTAACGATTAAAAATGCGCTCCGCGTTGCTCTGCGCATAGATAGCGGAAGAATTATTTTTATTTGTAGTTCCGAAACGCCTGCGGGCGTTTCGGAACTACTTTTTCACGAGAGGGATCGTAACGGTCAACTGCATTTGCAGTCTGAAAGCGCCATTTTATCATTACGACCCCTTTCTGTGAAAATGCAGATTCGGACAGCCCGCAGGCTGTCCGAATCTGCTCTATAAAAAATAATCTTTCCGCTGAAGATGCGCAGAGCAACGCGGAGCGCATTCCAAATCATCCTGCCTCCCCGCGGAGCGCATTCCAAATCATCCCCCTTCCCTCTTGCATTTTTTTGGAAAGAGGTGTAGAATACAGTCACAATCAAACACAGGGGAGCTCGTGCAGCGGGCTGAGAGGAAGTATAGCAAGCTTCGACCCTTTTACCTGATGCGGATAATGCCGCCGTAGGAAGTCATACCCTTTATGATTTTTTGCAGGAGGAGCCGCGCCGGGCCCCTCCTGTTTTTTTGTACCTCTGCGGAGGTTCCGCAGCCGGCTGAGGGGGAGCGCCCTGAGCCCTGGATGAATGCAGCGATGGGAAGCCGTGTTCCGGCGTGAGAGGAAACCAGTAAGTTTCGACCGCACCTTCCGTACCTGTGCCCGCCTTGCTGCGGGTGCGGGCTGTTTTGTTGCGGAAGCGCCGGTGTTCGTCCTGCGCTGCCGCAGATGGTTGAAAAGGAGCTAATTTATCATGAAGAATCTTTCTGTCAAAAAGCTTGCCCTCGCCGGTATGTTCTGTGCCCTGTGCGTAGTGGGCAGCGTATTCAGCTTTCCCATGTTCGGCAGCAAGTGCGCCCCGGTGCAGCACATGGTCAACGTGCTGTGCGCCGTTCTGCTGGGACCCTGGTGGGGCGTAGGCGTAGCCTTTGTGGCTTCCCTGCTGCGCAACCTGCTGGGTCTGGGCAGCCTGATGGCCTTCCCGGGCAGTATGTTCGGTGCGCTGCTGTGCGGCTTTGCATACCACAAGACCAAAAACCTGATCGCCACCGTGGTGGGTGAGGTGTTCGGCACCAGCATTCTGGGCGGCCTGTGCGCATGGCCCGTGGCTATCTTCCTGATGGGCAAGAGCGCTGCGGATATCGCTTTCTACGCCTACATCGTGCCTTTCCTCATCTCCACCGCCGTGGGTGCTGTGATCGCCGGCGCCGTAGTGTTCAGCCTGCAGCGCTCCGGTGCTCTGCGCTCCATGCAGAGCAGCCTTTCCTGAGCGGAGGTGCCCGGAATGCTCAAGACCGCCTTTGAGAACCTGCGCAGCCGCTGCCCGCTGATCCACAACATCACCAACTACGTCACCGTGAACGACTGTGCCAACATGGTGCTGGCCTGCGGTGCCTCCCCCATCATGGCTGATGATGCCGCCGAGGTGGAGGAGATCACCGCCATCTGCGGCGGACTGAATATCAACATCGGCACGCTGAACAGCCGCACCGTCACCAGTATGCTGCTGGCGGGCAAAAAGGCCAACCAGCTGGGGCATCCGGTAGTGCTGGACCCGGTGGGTGCAGGCGCTTCCCATCTGCGCACCGACACCGCCTTCCGCCTGCTGCGGGAGGTGCAGTTTACGGTGATCCGGGGCAACATCTCGGAGATCAAGACCCTTGCCTCCGGCGCAGGCACCACCAAGGGCGTGGATGCAGACGTAGCCGACAAGGTGACCGAGGAAAACTTAGACAGTGCCGTGGTCTTTGCCAAGGCCTTTGCCGCCCGCACCGGTGCTGTCATCGCCATTACCGGTGCTATTGACATCGTAGCCGATGCGCAAAAAGCCTACTGCATCCGCAACGGCAACGCCATGATGAGCAGCATCACCGGCACGGGCTGTCAGCTTTCTGCCCTGACGGCGGCTTTTGTCACCGCCAACCCCGGTCACCCGCTGGAAGCTGCCGCTGCGGCGGTGTGCGCCATGGGGCTTGCGGGTGAGATCGCCCACCGGCGGCTCACCCCGCAGGACGGCAATGCCACCTACCGCAATTACATCATTGATGCCATTTACAACATGACCCCCGAACAGCTGGAGAAAGGCGCAAACTATGAAGTGCGATAAACACACCATGCTCCTGTACGCGGTGACCGACCGCGCATGGGTGGGCGAGCAGACCTTGTATCAGCAGGTGGAAAGTGCCCTGAAGGGCGGTGCCACCTGCGTGCAGCTGCGGGAAAAGCATCTGGGAGACGCAGATTTTCTGCAGGAAGCCATTCAGATCCACGCCCTGTGCCAGCAGTACGGTGTGCCGCTGTTTATCAACGATAACGTAGAGGTGGCGCTGCAGTGCCACGCCGAGGGCATCCATGTGGGGCAGGACGATATGGCTGCCGCACAAGTGCGCCAGCGCGTGGGCGACGGCATGATGATCGGCGTTTCTGCCCACACAGTGCAGGAGGCGCTGGATGCTGTTGCGCACGGTGCGGATTATCTGGGCGTAGGCGCAGTGTTCGCCACCCACACCAAGACGGACGTAAGCGAGATGCCCCGGCAGACCCTGCTGGACATCTGCAACGCCGTGGATGTGCCGGTGGTGGCCATTGGCGGCATCCACAAGGAGAACATTCTGCAGCTCAAGGGCACCGGCGTGGACGGCGTGGCCCTTGTGAGCGCCATCTTTGGTGCGGACGACATCGAGAGCGAGTGCAAAGAGTTGAAAGCCCTGTCGGAGCAGATCATCTGACTGATTTCCGCGGCAAACCGGGGGCACCACCTTGGGCCGCGTTACAAAATTCATGGAGAAAACCAACATGAAAAGCGTATTTTGCGCAGGTGCCGGCATCCAGAGCATACTGTTTTTTCTGAATGACGGCTACTTGCCTGCCACCCTTGCCTGCGGGTCGGGAGTTTCTCCGAGGACCGTCCGCTGGGGTGGGACCCTGCTGCCGCAGGCAGTAGGGCGGGCGATGGAATGGCCTGCAACAGCAACGACCGCCGCCAGTGGCGGAAACAGGAAGTTGCTGTTGGGGCAGCGGCCAGCAGGATGCGAGTGCTGCTCAATGCACAAAGCATCCGCTGGGTGCCGCAACCCGTACTCGTGTCCGAGGAGAAAGCTCCCGACACACAGGCTGCCCCACATCACTGTATGACCAGCACCCTGCTGTTCAGAGATAAACTGTCATTTGGAGGAATACAGCGTATGCAGACTTATACCACCCAGATGGATGCCGCTCGCAAGGGCATCGTTACCCCGGAGATGGAGATCGTAGCCAAAAAGGAATACCGCACCACCGAGGAGATCCGCCAGTGGGTCGCCGAGGGCAAGGTAGCCATCCCCGCCAACAAGCACCACAAGTGCCTGAACCCCGAGGGCGTGGGCTCCATGCTGCGCACCAAGATCAACGTGAACCTTGGTGTCTCCCGCGACTGCA
>CAVKCU010000180.1:0-3926 GCA_963654645.1 Clostridiales bacterium
GAGAACAACGACCTGAAGGCTTCCGGCACCGGCATCTATCAGGAAGTGTTCGATAACATCGACTACGGCGATCAGACCCCCGAAGAGGCTGTTGAGACCCTGCTGGACGGCATGGAGTCTGTTGGCTACACCGTCGGCTAAGTTTACCGCACGGACAGCAGCCTGAACCGGGTAACTGTATTCTGAATTAAATAGGGGCATCTGCCGCCCGTACGACAGATGCCCTTGTTTTTTCGGAGAAAGGTTATCAAACCTTGAATGAATCGTTACCGGTCTGTGACCTGCTGCACTGTCTGCTTCAAATCCTGTAAAAGGAGGACTTTGGATGAAAAAAAGTAATGCGTCCGCCGGCGCACGAACTCCGTTCCAGAAATGGGTCGATAAGTATCAGGGTCTGTTTTACCTGATCCCCTGGATCATCGGCTTTCTCGTCTTTAAGGCGTTCCCCTTCGGTCAGTCGCTGTATTACAGCTTCACCGATATGAACTTCTTCAAGGACGGCACGAACTTTGTTGGTCTGGCCAACTACATCACCGCATTCCACACCAGAAAAATCACCAAGGCGCTGATCATCACCTTCAAGTACGCCTTTATCACCGTGCCCCTGAAGCTGATCTTCGCACTGTTCATCGCCTACATCCTGAACTTCAAGATCGCCTGCGTCAACCTGTTCCGCACCGTGTACTACATCCCCTCCATTCTGGGCGGCTCTGTGGCTATCGCCGTGCTGTGGAAGGCTGTGTTCAGCGTGGACGGTCTGCTGAACACCGTGGTCCGCGCTGTCACCTTTGGTGCGGTGCAGGGTCCCGAGTGGCTGTCTGACCCCAACTACGCACTGTGGATCATCTGCTTCCTGCGTATATGGCAGTTCGGTTCCGCCATGGTGCTGTTCCTTGCTGCACTGAAGGGCGTGCCCGCAGACCTGTACGAGGCTGCTACCATCGACGGTGCCGGCAAGTGGCGTCAGTTCTTCTCCATCACCGTTCCGATGATCACCCCCATCATCTTCTACAACCTGGTCACTCAGATCTGCCAGGCTTTCCAGGAGTTCAACGGCCCCTACATCATCACCAACGGTGGTCCCCGTGGTTCCACTACCCTGATCTCCCTGCTGGTTTACAACTACGCATTCAAGTCCTACGACATGGGCATGGCTTCTGCTCTGGCATGGATCATGTTCATCATCGTCTGCATCCTGACGATCATTGCGTTCACCAGCCAGAAGAAGTGGGTCTACTACTCGGATGAAAGGTAAGGTGACCAATATGGGAATGAAAGCATCGAATAAGATCGCAACCTTCTTTAAGTACTTCGTGCTGATCCTGGTTGGTGTCATCATGATCTATCCTCTGCTGTGGATGATTAGCGCTACCTTCAAGGACAACAGCGAGATCTTTGCAGGCATCAGCCTGTGGATCAAAAAGCCTACGCTGGATGGCTACCGCAACGCCCTGAACAACTTCGGCGGCTCCATCAACATCCTGCAGGCTATGCTCAACACCTACAGCTACGTCATCCCCAAGGTGATCTGCACTGTGGTGTCTGCCTGTGTTGCCGCTTACGGCTTTGGTCGTTTCGACTTCCCCGGTCGCAAGCTGCTGTTCAACATCATGCTGGCTACCCTGTTCCTGCCGCAGGTCGTGCTGAACGTGCCGCAGTACCTGCTGTACAACAAGTTCGGCTGGGTGGACAGCCCCTTCTATCTGGCTATCTGGGTGCACTGCGCATTTGCTACCGAGACCTACTTCGTGTATCAGCTGGTGCAGTTCATGCGCAACGTCCCGCGTGATCTGGACGAGGCTGCCGCCATTGACGGCTGCTCCTCCTTCCAGACCCTGTACAAGGTCATCGTGCCCATGCTGGGACCCGCTCTGGTGTCCTGCGCACTGTTCCAGTTCATGTGGAGCTGCAACGACTTCATGGGCCCGCTGCTTTACGTCAGCACCCCCGGCAAGTACCCCATGTCCCTGTTCGTCAAGCTGTCCATGGACGGTGATACCGGCTTTGCATGGAACAAGATCCTTGCTCTGTCCCTCATCTCCATCCTGCCGCAGCTGATCGTATTCTTCTGTGCACAGGATCAGTTCGTTGAAGGTATCTCCGCAGGTGCCGTCAAGGGCTAATGCGCCATAAGAACATCTGACCAAGACCAACACCCCCTGTGCTGCTCCCAACGGATGGCACAGGGGGTGTTTTAGTGAAAGCGTTATTTCTTCTGCTTTTTGCGGTACTGCAGGGGGCTGATCTCCGTCACCTCGCGGAACACGCGGCGGAAGTGGGCGGCGCTGGCAAAACCGGTCTGCTCGGCAATATCACTGATGGAAAGCTCGGTGGTCTCCAGCAGCTTCTGCGCAGCCTCGATGCGGCGGTTGTTCAGGTAGTCCACGATGGACTGCCCGGTCACCCGCCGGAACAGGCGGCTGAGGTAGTAGGGGGAAAGGTAGAACCGCGCCGCCACCTCGGTAAGAGAGAACTTTTGCCGGTAGTTGGCGGCAAGGTAGGCGCACACCTGTTCAACGGTCTCGTTGCGGGGGCGCGCCGCGGCGCTGCTCTCGGCAAGGCACTCCTGCTCTACATAGTGCAGGATCAGCAGCAGGTACAGCCCGCCGGGGTAGTCCTGCTCCGGCATGGCGGAGCGCATCATCTCCAACAGGGTGCGCAGGCGGCGGGTCCATGACACCGGACCGTACAGCACCGTGGCTTCCCCGGGCACGAACAGCCGGACAAAATCCCGCTGGGCAGTGCTGCGCAGCTCGTGCAGAACGCTGAGCGGGAACCGGCAGCCCACCAGCTCCGGTACGGCTGTACCGGCGGCGGTGAGCTGCGCATCCCCCGCACCCAGCAGCAGCGCGCTGCCGGGGTTCAGCAGCAGACTGTTTTCCCCCAGCTGCAGGGTGCAGCTGCCCTCGCTTACCAGCAGAAAAGTGCACATCTCCTCGTCTGCTGTCAGCTCCAGCCTGCCGCCGTTCAGCCGCACGGTGTCCGCTTTTACCTTCGCGTTGATCTTTTCCCGTTCCGCTTTCATTTTGCGCATCCTTTCCGGAAACAGCCCTCCCGATCACCGGGAGAGCGCTTTTCCTCATGATACCACGTCTGCCCCGTGGGGGCAAGATAAACTCACAGGAGGTTATTTCGCATGAATCTGACCCTGATCCGTTCCATGACCCGCAGCGCTGTTTTCGAGCTGGAAAACGGGCTGTGCTACCGTCCGGCACACCCCTTTACCGTTGCCCTGAACGGCAAGACAGTGTACGAAGCCTGCAACACCAACGTGTTCTCCCTGTTCTCCCTGCTGCCCGGCACCACCTATACGGTGGAGGTGCAGACCGAGGGCGAGACCCTGAAGCTGGATTTTACCACCGAGACTGAGACCTTCTTCGTGGATGCTGCCCGCTACGGTCTGGTGGCGGATGGCGAGACCGACAACACCGTGCGGCTGCAGGCGGCGCTGTCCACCTGCCCCAAGGGCGGCACGGTGTATGTGCCCGCCGGTCGTTACCGCACCGCCAGCCTGTTCATGAAGAGCAACACCACCCTGTATCTGGAAAAGGGCGCTGTGCTGCTGGGTGACAACGACCGCACCCATTACCCCATCCTGCCCGGCGTGCTGCCCAGCGAGAACGAGGTGGACGAGTACTACCTGACCGGCTGGGAGGGCAACCCGCTGGACAGCTTTGCAGGTCTGTTGAACATCACGCAGGTGCATGACGTGGTGGTGACCGGCGAGGGCACGCTGGACTGCGATGCCGAAAACGGCGACTGGTGGGTGAACCCCAAGGTCAAGCGCATCGCATGGCGTCCCCGCGCAGTGGCTGCGGTGGACAGCGAGAACGTCTGCCTGCACGGCATCACGGTGCAGAACAGCTTCTCGTGGACCATCCACCCCATCTTCGTCAAGCACCTCGACCTGCTCAACTTCAACATCA
>CAVKCU010000181.1:0-3912 GCA_963654645.1 Clostridiales bacterium
GCTTGATGCGCACGCTGTTCTCGCGCTGCTTCTGGCTGCCCTGAATGAAGGTGCGGCCGATGTATTTGTTCTTGATGAAGCCGATGCCGTAGGGGATGCCGCTCTCCTGCGAGTAGCCCAGCGCTGCATCCAAGCCGGAGTCCGGCACGCCGATGACCACATCCGCCTCCACGGGGTGTTCCTGTGCAAGGAAGCGGCCTGCCTGCTTGCGTGCCTCGTGCACCGAGCTGCCCTCGATGACGCTGTCCGGGCGGGCGAAGTAGATGAACTCGAACACGCACATCTGGGTGTCCGGGCGTCCGCAATGATCCTTGATGCTGCGCAGCTCACCGGTCTTGGTATCCACCACCACGATCTCGCCGGGCTCCACGTCCCGCAGCAGGGCGGCGCCGGTTGCATCCAGTGCGCAGCTCTCGCTGGCAAAGACGTAGCCGCCGCCGGGCAGGGTGCCGATGCACAGGGGGCGGTAGCCCCGGGGGTCGCGCACCGCGATCAGCTTGGTGGCAGACATGATCACAAGGCTGTATGCGCCTTCCAGCACATCCATGGTCTTGCTGATGGCAGTCTCGATGCTGCCCATGCGCAGACGGTTGCGGGTGATGAGGTAGCAGATGACCTCGGTATCCGAGGAGCCATGGAAGATGGCGCCCTCGTTTTCCAGCTGGCGGCGCAGCTCCACAGCGTTGGTCAGGTTGCCGTTGTGGCACAGCGCCATGGTGCCGCGACCGTGGCGGACGATCATGGGCTGGGCGTTGGCGCGGACGCGGGTGCCGGCGGTGGCGTAGCGCACATGACCGGTTGCCATGTGTGCCGTGGGGGCAGACAGGCTTGCCAGCACCCCGGGGGTGAACACCTCGTTCACAAGGCCAAGATCCCGGTGACCGGTGATCACGCCGTCATCGTTGACGGCGATGCCGCAGCTCTCCTGCCCGCGGTGCTGCAGCGCATACAGCGCCGAATAAGCCGCCGCAGCCACATCCTCGGTACCGGCACGGTCGTAGATGCCGAAAACGCCGCACTCCTCATGCAGCGGATATGCAAAATCAGACATTGGTTCTCCTTTACAGCTCGTTCAGTTCGTTCTGCAGCTTTTCTTCCTTTGCTGCGATCTGCTGCGCCATGGCTGCGCGCTCAGCTTCCAGCTTTTCCGCCAGTGCGTCATCGCTCAGTGCCAGGATCTCAGCAGCCAGCCATGCAGCGTTCTTGGCACCGTTCAGCGCCACGGTTGCCACCGGGATGCCGCTGGGCATCTGCACGGTAGCCAGCAGCGCGTCCAAGCCGTCCATCGCGCCGCCCTTCATGGGGATACCGATGACCGGCAGGGTGGTGTTAGCGGCAAAAGCACCTGCCAGATGGGCTGCCATGCCCGCCGCGCATAGGATGACGCCAAAGCCGTTGGTCTTTGCGCTTTTTGCAAAGGCTGCTGCCTCGGCAGGGGTGCGGTGTGCCGAAAGGATGTGCGCCTCAAAGGGGATGTCCAGTGCCTTCAGCTGGGCGCAGGCGCCCTTGACCACCGGCCAATCGCTGTCCGAACCCATGATCACTGCCACTTTACGAACCATTTTCCAAAGCCTCTCTTTCTACTGTCCAACAAGACCGACAAACAAAAAAGGCTGCGGTACCCCTGTACCACGGCCTTTATTTCCGGTTTTTCTGTCCGCGCATTTTGCACAAGGCTGCACCATGCCCCTGATTGCAGTGAATGTGACCCCATTCCATGCGACCCGGCACCAGCAGCATCATTGAAGTTTCCCTCCGCAGTTTCCTGTGCAAGCGTTTTTTCAGGCGGCGATGCAAGCCCGATTTTTGGGGCATCGTCCCTGCACTAGATACAGTTTACGGCAAAAAAACCGCTTTGCAAAGAGCGTTTGGGTAAATTCTCCCTTGTGTTCTCATGCCGTCAAAAAACTTTTGAAAGTTTTGTGCAGTTTCGCCATCCTTTTTCTTTTTAAGTATGACTTATGCCGCAGGTATATTTTATGTAAAGGCTGTGTTGATGTATCCCAGATAGAGAGCCGGATTTTTAAAAGATGATCTTTGCGGTGGCGGCGCGGGCGGCGCGGATCAGATCAGCCGGGGCGCAGCACACCTGCGTGCCGATGCGCCCGCCGGAAACGTAGACCTTCTGCTGGGTCAGCACGCTTTCGTCAAAGACGGTGCGGTACTGCTTTTTCATGCCCACCGGGCTGCAGCCGCCCCGCACATAGCCGGTGACCTTGTTGATATCTGCCACATGGATCATCGCCACGCTCTTTTCGCCCACGCTGCGGGCAGCGGCCTTTAAATCCAGCTCTGCCGCCACCGGAATGACGAACACAAAATAGTTTTTGCTGCTGCCCTGCGTTACCAGCGTCTTGTAAACGCAGGCGGGGTCCTCGCCCATGCTGGCGGCTACGGTCACGCCGTCCACCGCCACCCCCTCCTCGTGGGGGTACTCGTGGGCGGTATAGGCCACCTTTTCCCGTTCCAGAATGCGCATTGCGTTGGTTTTAGCTTCTTTTCCCATTGTTATTCCCTCTTTGATTCTATTGAACCCTCTCAGGCCGCTTCGCGTCCAGCTCCCCCGAAAGGGGGAGCTTATGCGCGGTAACCGGCAGATTCTCTTTCCCCGGGAAGTAATACCCCATGGAAAGCAGTAAAAAGCTCGCCCTTCGGGAGCAACAACAACGACCGCCGCCAGTGGCGGATACAGGGAGTTGTTGTTGGGGCAGCGGCCAGCAAAGCACGAGTGCATTTTTGCACGAAGTGATTGCTGGGAGCCGCAACCCGGCAACTGTCATTGCGCAGCAATGACTGAGAGGGTTCTTTTCTTCTTTCTATTCTACCACTTTTTCTGAAAAAATTCAAAATTTCTCTTGACTTCAGTTTCATGAAGTGATATCATAGCGTCACGCACTTCAGAGTACTGAAGTTTGACACTGCAAGCTGCGGCAAAGGAGCCGGTCTCCCTCGCCGTTTCACAGGATAAGAAAAGGCAAAGGAGACAAAACACTATGATCATCGTACTCAAACAGGATGCCCCCGACGTACAGGTACGCGAGTTCTGCCACGAGCTGGAGGATATGGGGCTGCAGATCAACGATTCCAAGGGCAGCGACACCCATATTCTGGGTCTGATCGGTGATACCAAGGCTATTGCGGAAAGCTGGGTGCTGGCAAACCCGGTGGTGGAGACCTGCCGCCGCGTGTCCGAGCCCTACAAAAAGGCCAACCGAAAGTTCCACCCGGACGACAGCGTTATCGACGTGGAGGGTGTCAAGATCGGCGGCGGCAACTTTGCGGTCATCGCCGGGCCGTGCAGCATTGAGAGCGAGGAGCAGATCACCTACTGCGCCCAGCGGGTAAAGGCGGCAGGCGCTTCCCTGCTGCGCGGCGGTGCGTTCAAGCCCCGCACCTCCCCCTACTCCTTTCAGGGCATGCGCAGCGAGGGTCTGGACCTGCTCAAGCTGGCGCGCCGCGCCACCGGCTCGCCCATTGTGACCGAGATCATGAACACCGAGCATCTGCCCCTGTTTGAAAACGTAGACCTGATTCAGGTAGGTGCCCGCAATATGCAGAATTTTGAGCTGCTCAAGGCTGTCGGACGCCAGAAAAAGCCGGTGCTGCTCAAGCGCGGCCTTGCCAACACGCTGGAGGAGTTCGTGATGAGTGCCGAGTACATCATGGCTGAGGGCAACGAGAACGTCATCCTGTGCGAGCGCGGCATCCGCACCTTTGAGACCAGTATGCGCAATACGCTGGATCTTGCCGGTGTGGTCATGCTACACAAGATGACCCACCTGCCGGTGGTGGTGGACCCCAGCCACGCCTGCGGTCACGCATGGATGGTGCCGGAGCTGGCGAAAGCTGCGGTCGCCGCCGGTGCCGACGGCCTGATGATCGAGGTGCACAACAACCCCGCCAAGGCCAAGT
>CAVKCU010000182.1:0-3902 GCA_963654645.1 Clostridiales bacterium
CCAGCGCAATCAGCACGACCACACCCAGAAAGCCGGATGCGATCTTTGTGACCTTATTTTCCTTGGGCTGTTCCGTGCCGGATGCTGCCGCTTCTTCGGCGGCTTTCTTGGCTTCTTCCTCGGATTTCAGCCTGTCCCGTTCCGCCTGCGCCGCCGCTTCCTTTTCGGCGGTATAAGCGTCCGCATCTTCTTCCTCCATAAGAGCCAACAGGTCGGCTTCATCCACAAGATTCATAAAGTGGACGGTCTGCTGTCCCTTGGCGTTGCGGTCAATCACCAGATAGAAAGTCGCACCCGACTTCGACACCAGTGTAATGAACTGCTGTCCGCTGCCATCGGAATAGTTGGTGTGGTAATCGTCCACCAGCGTCAGATTGCCCTCCGGGGTCAGGGCACCAGCGGTTTCGTCCGTGATGGTGACAACATCCTCCTCCACCACTTCCGGCAGAATCGGCTGCTCCACGGGGGCGGCTTTGCCCTCAAAGGCAAAGGCAGGAGCCGCCATACCAGCGCACAGTGCCGCCGATACCAACAGCGCCCCCAGTTTCTTAATCTTCATCTGCACCGACCTCCTTCTCAAAAGTTGCACCCACAGCAGACAGCGTAGCCGGGTTCGGGGTGGCGGTAGCCGACTGCCGTAGCAGGGCGGCGAGCTGTTCCGGCGTAACCTTTGCAGTTCGCACCATCTCGTTGACCTCGGCGGAATCCTCCTCCTGAATGCGCCGCTCCAGAATCTCAATGCGGTTGTTCAGCTTGATGCGGCGTTCCTTCTCTTTTTCCAGCATCGCCCGCAGCTTATCCGATTTTTCGCTCATAAAACTCCTCCAATCATTTTGAAAGCCGTCCGAACCCGGCGAGATGCTTCTCCCAGTAGGACGAGTGAATGTTTGCGTACTTGATGGGGTCTCCGGCACTGACCATCATGCCATTGCCCAGATAGATTCCGGTATGGCTCATGCCGGGGGTGTCGTAGGTGCCTTTGAAAAAGACCAAATCTCCGGGCTTTGCTTCGGCCTCGCTGATGTGCTGGCTCTTATTCCACAAGCCGTTGGCGGTAGTGCGCCCCACATCGTAGCCGTTCTGGTTATACACCCAGCAGACGTAGCCGGAGCAGTCAAAGCCTGTTTCCGGGGAGGAACCGCCCCAGACGTAAGGCGTGCCCACATACTTTTGGGCTTCCTTGTAGATGGCGGCGAACTCCTCATCCGTCAGGGCTTCCGCCGGAACCTGATAGTCGATGCCCGGTGTGCCAGAGCCATCGGAGCCACCGGGCGGCAAGCCGCCGTTGAACAGGTAGGGTCTGCCGCCCAAGGTGTCCTGAAAGATCTCGTACCGTTTCCACTGATCGTTATTCAGTTCCTCCCGGATGACCACTTCCAAGCCGCGATTGACCAGCTTGGTGTGGAAGATTCGATACTCGTAAGGCACCTGCGTGGGAACTGGGATTCCTGCCGGGCTGATGACCCACACGGTCTTATACCGTATCTGCACCTCTACCCATGTGGTCAGCTTATACTGCTTTTTGAAGGTCTCCTTCAATTTGCCCTGTACCTCGCTGCGAGTGTAATCGTCGTAGAGAGTGGTCAAATACGAAGTGAGCTGCCACGGGTCGTGCTCGATGGGGTCGAGGTGGTACTGATACTCGTTGTAGCCGGGGTGGTCGGTGGGGGTGCGCTTGATTTTTTTGTCCAGCTCCTTTTCCAGCTTCTTGTAGTCCTGTTCTGCGCCCCGGATGTCCCGGTCCTCGGCAGAATACATGGTCTGCCCGGACACCTGTGTGCCGCCGGAAAAGAGGATGCCGCAGGAGGAAAAGCCCGACATCACCATAAGAATGAGCAAAAGAAAAACGCCCACGATCACCAGAACGTGTGCGTTGCCTTTAGCGGCATTCATCAGCCCCTTTACGGCGGTGCTGACGGCAGTTTTGCCCTTTTCTACCGCCTGTTCCATGCTGGACCGGGCGGCAGATGCACCGTTGGATGCCGCTTTGCCGCCTGCGGTCTGCGCCGCTGTGCCCGAATGGGCGGCGGCATAGTAGCTCTGCCGGATGTCCTGTTTCTGCCGCCATCGGGAGAGCCAGTTGGAACTGCCCTCGCCGGTGCCGGATGCGCCTGCATCTTGTGCTGCAGTCGGCTTCTGCGGGGAAGATTTTGCGGTTTTGGCACCCTTCTTGCCCTGCATCTTGGCTTTCTTTTTCAGCTTCCGGGCATAGATGCTCTTGGAAATATCCCGGACATTTCCTGCTGCCTTTTCGCCCTCGCTTAAAGCCTGCGTGCCCACATTATCGTCCTCGTACTGGTCAACCTCCCGGTGCACCGCAGAGCGGGCGGCAGCAGCGGCATACATAGCACGTTTCTGCTGTTTTGTCATGCGGGATGCTTCATCCGGGGTGATTTCGGCTTTGCCAAAACGCAGGTGCTGCGCCTTTTCCGCAGCTTTATCTGCGTCCAGTTTCAGCTTCTGCTTTTGGGGCTTAGACTGCTCCACTTTGGACTTTTTCGGAGGAGAGCGCGTAGCCGTGCGCTCTTTGTCCTCCTCAAATTTCAGCTTTGGCTGTTTCTCACTCATGCTTTTGAGCCTCCGCAACTTCGGAAAGGCGGGTCGTAAGGATGCGGTAGAGTTCAAGGTCTTTCGGGAAGTGGTCAACAAAGGGCAGGATCACGTTACCGAAAAACAGCAGCCCTTCACCTTCGCCGGAGTGGGTCACATAGGAAAGCTGATGGGGCGAGATGTTGAGCTGCTTTGCGAGAATCTGCCGGTCGCCTGCCGCCTGATTCAGCATGATGATCATGTCTGAATTTTCAAAAATATTCTCGACCTCACGCGAAGAAAGAAGGTCTTTGACGTTCTGAGTTAATCCAGTCGGGATGCCGCCCCACTTACGGAAACGCTTCCAGATCTCGACGGAATAAGCGGCGGTCTGCTCTTCTTTTAAGAGAAGGTGCATCTCATCCATATAATACCGGGTGGACTTGCCGCTGCTGCGGTTTGCCGTGACACGCCCCCACACCTGATCCTGCACAATGAGCATACCAAGTTTCTTCATCTGCTTGCCCAGTTCCTTGATGTCGTAGCAGACGATGCGGTTATTGACGTTCACGTTAGTGCGATGATTGAATAGGTTCAGGGAGCCTTTCACATAGATTTCCAGTGCCGTGGCAACATGGTGGGCTTCTTTCTCGTCCTGTTGGAGCAGGGCATTGTACAAGTCCTCAAGGATGGGCATATTCTCCGGGCAGGGGTCGGCAAAATATTTGCGATAAATCAGATGCACACAGCGGTCGATGACGGTTTTCTCCACCGGCAGCAGCCCTTCTTTGCCGCCCACCACCAGTTCACACAAAGAAAGAATAAAGTCAGCTTTCAGGGAAAGCGGGTTATCTTCCTCCGAATAGTTGGCGTTAATGTCCATCGGATTGATGAACTGGGTGCTGTTGGGGCTGATTTTGATGACCTGACCTTTCAAACGATTCACCAGCGGCGAGTATTCGCCTTCGGGGTCGTTGATGATAATATCATCGTCCGTCACCAGAAACGCATTGGCAATTTCACGCTTTGCTGAGAAACTTTTGCCGGAGCCGGGAGTACCCAAAATCAGGCCATTGGGGTTCTTCAGCTTCTTCCGGTCCACCATGATAAGGTTGTTGGACAGAGCATTCAGCCCATAGTACAGGCTCTCTTTACCGGACTGATACAGTTCCTGCGTGGTGAACGGGATGAAAATGGCCGTGCTGCTGGTGGTCAGTCCTCGCTGAATTTCGATCTGACAGTCAGCCAGCGGCAGGCTGCTCATCAGCCCCTGCTCCTGCTGAAAGTCAAGGCGGCACAGGTTGCAGTTGTGCTTCTGTGCAATGCTGGATGCCTGAAAAACGTTGTTTTCCAGTTCCTGCTCAGTCCTGCCC
>CAVKCU010000183.1:0-3880 GCA_963654645.1 Clostridiales bacterium
GCACGCGCTCCTCAACGATGGCGCGCTCCAGGAAGATGTCCTTGCGCAGCTTGCCTTCTTCACCGGGGATGATGGTGTAGGGGATCTTGCGCATCAGGTGGTTAGCCTGCTCGCCCTTGACGTTGGCGTAAGCCATGCGGGCGACCTCGGTAAACACCTGACGGCGGATCTGGATGACCGTAGTATTGATTCCTCTGAAACTCATTCCAATCTCTCCTTGCTTTGAAACAGCCAAAAACGGAGCCGCCTGCCCTGCAAACAGAGCATAAAAACGGCGCTGTACGGGCGCGGATGGTACCGTGCTGGTTGCTTACAGCACGCCGGACCCGATAAATCCATCTTCATTTTAACATAAAGACGTGCGTATGGAAAGGGCAAAACGCAAAATTCGTTAAAAATTTATTGTATTCATGCGGATGCACAGAATGTACAGCTAAAACAAAAAAATTTCAGCAAAGTGCTGCACGCACCCGCTCGCCGTCGTAGCGCCCCAGCTTTACCCGCACGATCTGCCCGCTCTCGCAGCCGGGGGCAGAGACCACCACCGGGATGTACAGCCGGGTGTAGCCGGTAAACAGCGTGCCGGACAGGGGGGTCTCCAACAGCACCTCGTCCTCGGTGCCCTCAAAGGCAGCCAGCGTCTCGCAGCGCACCTGCTCGGCTACGGCGTTCATGCGGCGGCTGCGCTCCTGCTTTTCCCTCTCGTGGATCTGATCCGGAAAATCGTATGCCGGTGTGCCGCTGCGGCGAGAGTAGGGGAACACATGGACCTTGAGAAAGCCGATCTTTTTCAAAAATTCGCAGCTCTCCTCAAAATCATCGGCAGTCTCACCGGGGAAGCCGCAGATGCAGTCGGTGGTAAAGCTGACCGGGCGGCTGCCGTAGGCGGCGCGGATCTGCTCCACCACCTGTGCGTACTCCTGTGCGGTGTACACCCGGCGCATCCGGCGCAGTGTGGCGGTGCAGCCGCTCTGCAGGCTCAGGTGGAACTGGGGGCAAAGCTTGTCCACCGCCGCCAACCGGGAGATAAATTCCGGGGTGAGCATATCGGGGTCAAGGCTGCCCAGACGGATGCGCTCGATGCCCGGCACCTGTGCGCACTTTTCCACCAGCTCCACAAGGTTCGTGCCGGTGTCCAGCCCGTAGCTGGGCAGGGAGATGGCGCTGAGCACCACCTCGCGGTAGCCCGCAGCAGCCAGCTGGTGCAGCTCGGTCAGAATGCTCTCTTCGGCGCGGCTGCGCACCGGCCCGCGGGCACGGGGGATGACGCAGTAGGCGCACTGCCGGTTGCAGCCGTCCTCTACCTTGATAAAGGCGCGGGTGTGGGTCTCGAACCGCTCCACCGGCAGCTCCTCAAACTGCTCGCCGCGCTGGTGCGGGGCGATCGCCACGATGCGCTCGTGACCGTCCAGCAGCTTTTGTACGTTCTCCAGAATGGCCTTGCGGTCGCCGTTGCCGCACACAAGGTCGGCCTCCATGAACTGTGCGGCCTCCTCCGGGAAGGCCTGCGGGTAGCAGCCGGTCAGCACCGTCACCGCACCGGGGTTCTCGCGCTTTTTGCGGCGCAGCCACTTGCGGCTTTTCTGGTCGCCGAAGTTGGTCACGGTGCAGCTGTTCACGATGAACACGTCCGCAGCTTCGCCTTCCTGTGCGATGGTAAAGCCGTTGGCGCGGAACAGCTGCTCCAGCGCACCGGTCTCGTTCAGGTTGACCTTGCAGCCCAAGGTATAAAAACAAACTCGCATGAGAGGGGTTCCTTTCCACAAAATGGGATAAAAATGGGGTTTACATTTTATTATATAACAAAGCAACGGCAGCACGCAAGACCGGAATTGCACCGCAGGTGGTTTTATATGGAAAAACTGGTCGCAAAAACGAGCAATCTGCCCAGCGGCATACCGGCACAGGCGGCGGCATACACTGCAAAAAGAGAGTTTGCGCGGGGAGGTATGCGGAATGGAACGGAGAAATCTGGCGCTGCTGTGCGCAGGGGTGGTCTGCTTCTGGCTGTTTGCGCTGGCGTTCGGTACAGCGCAGGGCAAGGGGCTGCGCATCCAACCGGCGGTGCAGGTGCAGGCAGAACCGGCGGTACAGCCCCTGACGGTCACCCCGCCGCAGCTTACCCTGCCCTGCCGCGCGGCGATCCTCATCGACCAGACCAGCGGCACGGTGCTTTACGAGATGAATGCCGACCAGACCATGCCCATCGCCTCCATTACCAAGGTGATGACCCTGCTGCTCACCTTTGAGGCGGTACACGCCGGGCGGCTGACCATGGACACTGCCGTGCCGGTCAGCGAGCACGCCTACCACATGGGCGGCAGTCAAATTTGGCTGGAACCCGGGGAGCAGTTTACGCTGGACGAGATGCTCAAGGCCATCTGTGTGTCCTCCGCCAACGACGCTGCGGTAGCAGTGGCAGAGCTGGTGGGCGGCAGCGAGCCCGCCTTTGTGCAGCAGATGAACGCCCGCGCCGCAGAGCTGGGCATGGAGCACACCACCTTCCGCAACGCCTGCGGGCTGGACATCGAGGGACATCTTTCCACCGCACAGGATGTGGCAATCATGAGCCGCACCATCCTGAATACCTGCCCGGAGGTGCTGCACTATACCGGCATCTGGACGGACACCCTGCGGGGCGGGCAGACCCAGCTGGTGAACACCAATAAGCTTTTGCGGCGGTACAACGGCATCACCGGGCTCAAGACCGGCACCACCGGCGGGGCGGGCGTGTGCATTACTGCCAGCGCCGCCCGGGACGGGCTGAACCTTATCGCCGTGGTGCTGGGTGCACCTTCCAGCAAGGAACGGTTTGAAGCCGCCACTACCCTGCTGGACTACGGCTTTGCAGCCTACCGCGCCGCACCGGTGCCCCTGCCGCAGGAGCGTCCGCTGCAATTAAAGGTAAAGGGCAGCACGGAGGAGACCGTGCCGCTGGATTACGCCGCCCTGCCCTCCACCGCCCTGCTGCCCGCCGAAAATGCCGGACAGCTGACGGTGCAGCTGGAACTGCCCGAGGCACTGGAAGCCCCGGTGACCCGGGGGCAGACGGTGGGCAAGGCGCAGCTGCTGTGCGGCGAAGCCCTTCAGGGGGAGTACCCGGTGTGCGCCGCTGCCGATGCGCCCCGCATGGATTTTGACACCGCCTTGCGGCTGCTGTGGGACAGTCTGCGGGGTGCCGCAGCATGACTCTTTGCCGAAAAAGGCGCTTCAGCGCACAAAAGTGCGCCGGACGTTCGGCAGCGCTGTTGGATACCTGAACAAATATGGATGAAGAAACAAAAAAACACTATTAAAATTGTATGAAATCTAAGGAATTTGACCTTGACTTTACCCGGAGGGAACGGTACACTTATACCAAGATATTTCCTCGCAGGGCAAAGGCCCGGCAGATCGTTTGGAGGTTTTAATAAAATGAGTGTCGCACTGAACACGAAACACCTCTCCAGCTTCATCAGCGAAGAGGAATATGCAGCTATTTATCCGCAGGTAGAAGCCGCCCACAAGCAACTGGAGGCCAAGAACGGCCCCGGCCGCGATTTTCTGGGCTGGATGACCCTGCCCCGGGATTACGACAAGGAAGAGTTCGCCCGCATCAAGGCAGCCGCTGCCAAGATCCGCGAGGACTCCGACGTTCTGGTGGTAGCCGGTATCGGCGGCAGCTATCTGGGCGCACGCGCTGTTGTGGAAGCCGTCAAGGGTATGTACCACAACGAGCTGGAGGATGGTCTGAAGATCTACTTCTGCGGCAACAGCATCAGCCCCACCTACCTGAACAACATCATCAGCCTGTGCAAGGGCAAGCGCTTCTCCATCAACGTCATTTCCAAGTCCGGCACCACCACCGAGACCTCTCTGGCCTTCCGCGTGCTGCGCGAGC
>CAVKCU010000184.1:0-3877 GCA_963654645.1 Clostridiales bacterium
CCGAACTGCATCTGCTGGATGACGCTCTGCTCTGCGCCCAGCTCTGCCCCGCTGTAGACCAGCACCTTCACCCGACCGCCCGTGCGCTGCGCCACAAGCTCGGCAAAGGCCCTTGCCGCCTTGCTGGTGGGGTAGTCCTCCGGCTGGTTCTCGGCATAGCGCAGGATGAGCGGTTTTTCCTGCTCCGAAGAAGCAGACTGCGCCGTACAGCCTGTGACTGCCAGTGCCGGGGCTGCCGTCAGCAGATGCAGCAGCTGACGGCGGGTCACAGCCGCGCCTCCCGGGCTGCCTTTGCTGCTTCCTTCCGGTACTGGGTGGGGGTCATGCCAGTGCGCTTTTTAAAGGCGCGGGCAAAGTAGCTGGCATCCTCGTAGCCGACCATGGAGGCCACCTCCGCTGCGGAGCGGAAGGGGTCGGTCAACAACTCCTTGGCGGCGTTGATGCGCAGCTCAGTCAGGCAGTCCAGAAAGTTCATCTTCTGGTACTTTTTGAACTGCGCCGAAAGATACGCCGGGCTGATGTGCAAGATCTCGCTCACGCTGTCCAGCGAAAGGTCGGACATATAGTTATCTTCCATGTACTTGCGCACATGATCCATCACCAGTGCGTTGCGGTCGCTCTCCCCTTCCCCGGCGGGCTCAGCCTCCCGCTCCGGGGCGGCTTCCAGCTCCGGCTCTACCGCGGCCAGCTCTGCCAGACGGCGTCCGGCTTCGATCTGCCGGATGGCGCGGCGGATGGCGGCCTCGGTCTCGTCCGGGTCCACCGGCTTCAGCAGATAGTCGCAGGCTCCCAGATGCACCGCTTCGTGGGCATACTGGAACAGGCTGTACGCCGTGATAAAGATCACCTTGCACTCCGGGCGCTGTTCCAGCACCGCGCGGGCGGCATCCAAACCGTTCATGCCCGGCATCTCGATGTCCATCAAAATCAGGTCTGCTTCCCAGAGCACGGCGGTATCGGCGGCTTTGCGTCCGTTTTCCGCCATTTCCACCGTCACTTCATGCTCAAACCGGCGCATGACGATATCTGCCAGCGCCTCCCGCTCCATCATTTCGTCATCCGCGATCAACAGACGAATCATTCCTCAAATTCCTCCTCATTCTCCACCAGCGGCAGATACAGGATCACCGCAGTCCCCTGCCTCGGTCGGGAGCGCACCACCACCCGGCAGCGGGCATCCAGCAGCCGCAGACGGGCAGCCACATTATAAATACCGATATGCTCCCAGCGGGGTGCGGGCTGCTCCAGTGCCGTGCGCAGCTGCTGCAGCTGCTCCGGCTCAATGCCCACGCCGTTGTCCAGCACCCGGATGCACAGCAGACCTTTTTCCCGCAGGGGCACCATGCGGATGCGCACTACGCCGCCTTCTTCCTTGGGGCAGATGCCGTGCTTGAAGGCGTTTTCCACGATGGGCTGCAAAATAAAGGACGGCACCATAGTCTCGGTCAGGTCCAGTGAGTCCGAGAATGCCCACTGCATCTGCACCCGGTCGCCAAAGCGCACATGGTAGATGGAGTAATATTCGTCCACAACGCGCACCTCCCGGGAGAGGGGCACCTGCTCATCGTTGCTCATCAGGCTGTAACGCAGCAGATGGGAAAGCGCCATGATGAGCGCCTGCGTGCGGTAGGCAGACTCTGTGCCCGCCATCTGCTGGATGACGTTCAGGGTGTTGAACAGAAAATGCGGGTCGATCTGGCTGCGCAGCTGCTGTAACCGGCTGCGCTCCATGCGGTTCTGCAATTCCAGCGCTTCGGTCTTTTGGCGGTGCAGCTCCCGCTCGATCTCGTTTTTCTCCTGTAAGGTGTTCACCTGCTGCGCCATGGAGTGCTTCATACGGTTGAAAGACTCTGCCAGCTGACCGATCTCCGGCTGCTTGGGCAGCGGGATGTCCGGGGTGTCGAACTGGCTGCGGCTGATGGCGCGGGAAGCTACGATCATCTGAGACACCGGGGTCAGCAGCCGCATGACCATCAGACCGGAAGCGCAGCCCAGCGCCACGCACAGTGCCACCACCACGATCTGCATCAGGGCGATCCGCTCGCCCAGTTCCGAGATTCTGGTATAAGTAGTCTGGGCATCTAAAATCGATGCTTTCAGCAGCTGCATGGTGTACTGGCTCAGATACCCGCCGCAGACCGAGACCTTGTTATAGTACAGCTGGGACGCCTTTGCATCCTGCCCGCTGGAAAGATAGCCCTCCAGCTCCTCCAGCAGGGCGCTGTAGCTGCCGTAGGTGGTCTCCACCGCGCCGTACAGCACCCACTGCTCATCGCTGACGTTCTGCAATCCATCCATATTGGATCGGATTCGCCACAGCCATGCGTTACTGGTGGAGCAGGCTGCCCGGAGCTTTT
The DNA here is from genome assembly GCA_963654645.1 of Clostridiales bacterium. GTDB lineage: Bacteria > Bacillota > Clostridia > Oscillospirales > Ruminococcaceae > Faecalibacterium. Next base: position 2,358 of record CAVKCU010000184.1, read on the forward strand.
CCAGCATTTCCTCGGCCTCACCGTTTTCCCAGCGGTAAGCTTCCAGAATGCTGATGGAGCTTTCCACGCCGCCCTGAAAGCGGCTGATGGCGTTAAAGTTGCCCATCTGGTCGTCCTGCACCTGCTGCACCGCCCGCGCCTGATAGCCGTTCAGGGCAAGCTGCAGCGCAAAGGCCGCAAAAAAAGCTGCCAGACACAGCACCATGCGCTGCTTGAGCGTAACACTGCGCTTCCAGTTGCGCTTTTCCATGCAAAGCTTCCCCCTTTTTCGTTGGATAATATCTTATTTTACCACGCTTTGCGGGCGGTTTGCAAGCCAGATGCACCGCCGCCGATGCATCTTTTGCTTGCTTCTTGCCGGTAAATGTGGTACTATGCCCAAAAAGGAGGGTAACTTTATGACCCAGAATGTTTGCGTTTCCGTCCAGATGGACGAAAAGAGCTTTCACGATTTTGCATCTTTTGACCTGCTGCGCCACAACAGGGGCTGGCAGCGTCCGGCAGTGTTTACCGCCATCCTGCTGGTGTGTGCCGTGGTCTGCCTGAGCCAGATCGGCAAGCGGGAGGGCGCCGGGCTGCTGACCGCTGTGCTGGCTATTGTAGCCCTCGGTCTGCCCGCCGTATACTTCGGCACCTTTTTTTCGAACCTCTCCAAGCAGATCAAAAAGCTGGGTCTGCCCCGTCCCTTTTACCGGCTGGAGCTGGACACCGCCGGGCTCTCGGTCTGGATGGCGGGTGAGCAGAACAAGACCGAGCCCACCAACCGCTACACATGGAACACCGTGTACTGCGCCTACCGCACCAAAGAGGCGGTGTACATCTACGTCCAGCGGAATCAGGCCTATCTGCTGAACGAGAGCATGGATGCCGCATGGAGTCTGCTGGGCAGCGCCCTGCCCGCCGCCAGCCTGCACGACTGCCGGAAATAAGGGTGCCGGAACGATTTTTCATGCGCTCCACTTTGCTCTGCGCATAAATAGCGGAAAAATTATGATTCTTTTGAAATCCCGGACCGTCTGCGGACGCTCCGGGATTTCATTTTTACATAACAAAAACCCACGCTGCGGCAAAGCAAAAGCGCAGCGTGGGTACGGAAATAGCGTTACAAAGTTTTAGCGGGCGAGGGTGTACTTGTGCAGGGTCTTGCGCACTGCGCCGTTACCGGCGTACAGCTCCTTGACCATGCCCTCGATCTTTTCGCCCAGACCGACGGCGTACAGGTCCACACCGAACACGTCGGCACGGCTGTACAGAGCCTTCAGGCAGCTGAAGTCCTGCTCGCCTTCCTTGACCTGCAAGGGGTTGACGATGGCCTGCAGCTCAGCCAGCAGCGGATCGGGAGAGATCTCGAAGGGCTGACCGTTGTCGTCGATGCCCTTCAGGTAGCGGGCATAGCCTGCCAGCACCAGCGGGATCAGCACGAGGTTGGACTTGTCCAGACCGCGCTCCTCGTAAGCCTTGATGGTCTCGCCGAAGCGGATGGCCAGCTTCTGGGAGGTATCGGTAGCGATACGCTGGGG
>CAVKCU010000185.1:0-3864 GCA_963654645.1 Clostridiales bacterium
CATGTGGAGGACCCCGTGGACGCCTACACCTTTGCCCACGTCAACGACGGCAACGCCGTCGCCATGCCCTTTGCCAAGGGCTTCGGCTGGGGCGGCGAGCTGAACCTCGAGTACTGCTTCGAGAAGCTGTTCGGCTTCGGTCACGGTCAGGGCTACCCCAAGGAGCGCGTTGTGCCCGAGCAGCGCAACAAGAAGATCCTGGACGGCGTGCGCGCTGCCACCTTCAAGCCCCTCATCGAGTGCCTGAAGAGCATCGATCAGGAGCTGCTGAAGGGCGCTGTGGCGGGTGCAAAGTTCTCTGAGCTGTTCTTTGCCTCCTGCAAGGACGAGGAGCTGGCTGCTTACGTCAAGACCCTGCTGTAAGCTGCGGAGGAGACCATGCAAGGACTGACCCTGTTCAACCTGAACCTCACCCACCTGCTGGATGCTTTTCTGGAAACGGCAGTGCCCATGATCGCCGGTCTTGCCGAGGTGGTGGGTCTGTTCATCATCATCACCAGTCTGGCAAAGGCCACCTTCTACTATGTCCGCGCCACCTTCTTCAACGACCACCGGGACTTCCACCATGAAATGAGCAGCGGCCTGACCACCGCGCTGGAATTTCTGATGTCGGCAGAGATCGCCAAGACCTTCCTGCTGCAGAATCTGGAGTCCGTGGTGCCGCTGGCGGCTACCTTTGCGCTGCGCGCCCTGATGAGTTTGCTGCTGCACTGGGAGATGGAGGGCGGTCACCGCCCTGCCAACGCCAAGGAAAAGGGCAAGCCCGGCTCCCCGAAGGACGGCGAAAAGGGCTGACAGGCAAAACTTTTGCCAAACTTTAGCACGGCAGAGTTTCGCCATGTTGTGAAAAACGTAAAACCTTGAGATGAATACTTGACAGGTTTGCACAAAGAGACTATACTCGTGCCATCGAAAGCAAAGGCGCTGACGGAAGCAATTCCGCCAGCGCCTTTTGTGTTTTCGGGGATACTGCCGCACGGAGAGAATAGAGGGCTCCCTGTGCAAAAAAACGACCGTAGGAGGTAGGAAAAATGTTCAACTCCGTCAACACCTGCTGGACGCTCGTAGGAGCGTTCCTAGTGTACTTCATGCAGGCCGGATTCGCCCTGTGCGAGGCCGGCTTTACCCGGGCAAAGAACACCGGCAACATCCTGATGAAAAACATGATGGACTTCTGCATCGGCACGCCCTGTTACTGGCTCATCGGCTTCGGTCTGATGTTCGGCGGCACCGGCGCACTGATCGGCGGTTTCGATCCCTTCATTCAGGGCGATTACAGCCATCTGGGTCTGGACATCCCCCTGTGGGTGTACATCGTGTTTCAGACCGTGTTCTGCGCTACGGCAGCCACCATCGTCTCCGGCTCCATGGCTGAGCGCACCAACTTCAAGGCCTATTGCGTGTACTCCGCCGCCATTTCGCTGGTGGTGTACCCCATCTGCGGTCACTGGATGTGGGGCGGCGGCTGGCTGCAGAGCATGGGCTTCCACGATTTTGCAGGCTCTGCAGCCGTGCATAACGTGGGCGGCGTCATCGCTCTGCTGGGCGCATGGATGCTGGGTCCCCGTATTGGCAAGTATGATAAAAACGGCAACCCTCACGCCATTCCCGGTCACAACCTGACCGCCGGTGCACTGGGCGTGTTCATCCTGTGGTTCTGCTGGTTCGGCTTCAACGGCGGCTCTTCCCTGAGCCTGTCCACCGATGCCACCATGACCCTGACCGGTCTGGTCTGCTTCAACACCAACCTTGCCGCAGCCGTTGCTACCTGCGTGACCATGATCTTCACCTGGGTGCGCTACGGCAAGCCGGATGTCTCCATGACCCTGAACGGCTCTCTGGCAGGTCTTGTGGCGATCACCGCAGGCTGCGATACCGTCTCCCCCTTCGGCGCTTTCTTCATCGGCTTTGTGGCTGGTATCCTTGTGGTGCTGAGCGTGGAATTTTTCGATAAGATCGCCAGAGTGGATGACCCCGTAGGTGCTGTTTCCGTCCACTTTGCAAACGGCGTCTGGGGCACCATTGCGGTGGGTCTGTTCTCCACTGGTGCCAACACCGAACACGCCGGTCTGTTCTACGGCGGCGGTCTGGCACAGCTGGGCACCCAGCTGCTGGGTCTGGTCTGCGTGGATGCCTACGTTGTGATCGTGATGTTCATCATCTTTAAGATCATTGATAAGACCATTGGTCTGCGTGTGCCCGCCGAGGTAGAGATCGACGGTCTGGACATCCACGAGCACGGTCTGGCTTCCGCTTATGCAGGCTTTGCCATCTCGGATGCAAACTCTGCTGCCATGACCCCCAACGAGAACACTGATCTGGGCGAGGATGACGTTGCCAAGGCGACCGCAAAGCAGATGGATGCTGCCGTGCCGGTGGTGCGCGAGCCTGTGATCCACGATGGTGTTTACGACACCGGTATGCACAAGGTGTCCATCATTGCAAAGCTGGCAAAGTTTGATCAGCTCAAGACTGCCCTGAATGATCTGGGCGTCACCGGCATGACCGTGACGCAGGTCATGGGCTGCGGCATCCAGAAGGGCACCCCTGAAAAGTACCGCGGCGTGCCGGTGGATACCACCCTGCTGCCCAAGATCAAGGTGGAGGTCATCGTCTCCCGCATCAGCGTGGACGCTGTGGTGGAAGCTGCCAAGAAGGCGCTGTACACCGGTCACATCGGCGATGGCAAGATCTTTGTCTACAACGTGACCCGCGTGGTCAAGATCCGCACCGGCGAGGAAGACTACGCCGCTCTGCAGGATGTGGAGTAACCCTCCACTAAATTCTCCGCTGTTCCCGCTGCGGCGGCAGCCCAACTGCTCCGACACAGTCCCCGCTGCCCGGCGTGACAGATAGATCGTTCTCCTTTTTCCTTTTTCCTTTTCCTTTTTTTGTTCGAGTCAACAGTAAGTCGAAAGCCCCGCTCCTGCGCACAAGGGAGCGGGGCTTTTGCTGTGCCGTGAATTGTAAATTTTATGTGCAGCGTATTGCAATCTTCGTGCAATATACTTATAATAAAGGCGAAAGGAGCTGATCTGTATGGCAACTACCAATGTCAGCATTCGGATGGATGCAGACCTGAAGGCACAGGCCGATGCCCTGTTCGCGGAGTTGGGCATGAACCTTTCCACGGCGTTCAACATCTTTGTGCGGCAGTCCTTGCGGGAGGGCGGCATTCCCTTCGAGATCCGCACCGAGCGCCCGAACAAGGAAACCGTCGCCGCTATGCTGGAAGCAGAGCATATCGCGGCAGACCCGAAAGCAAAGAAGTATCGGGATCTGGATGCCCTGTTTGCGGATCTGGAAAAATGAGAGAAACAAAGCTGACGATCATCCCCACCCGTGAAAAAAGCACCCCGGAAACGCCGACAGGCGTTTCCGGGGTGCTTATCATTTATACTTTACAGGCTGCGGGTGCGGATCTCGGCGGTGACCTTGGCGATGAAGTCCTCAAGGCTCATCTCGGTGGTCTCACCCTTGCGGTCGCGCACGGAGATGTTGCCGGCTTCGGCTTCCTTGGCGCCCAGCACCAGCATATAGGGCACACGGTCCACCTGCTGTGCAGCGCGGATCTTGTAGCCGATCTTCTGGTTGTCGTCATCCAGCACAACGCGGACGCCGGCATCTGCCAGTTTCTCGGTCACGTCCTGTGCGTACTCCAGCGTCTTTTCAGATACGGGCAGCACCTTGACCTGCGTGGGAGCCAGCCAGGTGGGGAACTTGCCCTTGGTCTCCTCGATCAGGTAGGCCATAAAGCGGTCCAGAGAGCCCAGAATTGCGCGGTGCAGCACCACGGGGGTCTTTTCGGAGCCGTCCTTGTCCACATAGGTCAGGTGGAACTTTGCGGGCAGGCAGAAGTCCAGC
>CAVKCU010000186.1:0-3855 GCA_963654645.1 Clostridiales bacterium
AAAAACAGGGTGTACAGGAAGGTAAGCTTGGAGATTGCGGCAACAGGGTGTGCCGCGTGCCGCCGGGGTGCAGCGCGCGGAGAAAGAGACAGGGAAAACGGAATGGAAACAGACGAGACGACAACAGAAAAGCTTGTGAAAGCAGACTTCTATGCACAGAATGTGCCGGGCGGCTTCCACTGTTGCGCAGATGACCCGGAAAACGGCTTCCCTTTTGTTTATATCAGCGACCGTTTTCTGGAGATACTGGGCTGGGAGCGGGCAGAGTTTGCGGAAAAATTTGATAACCGCTATGCCCCGCTGGTGCATCCGGACGATCAGGAGAGCGGGCTGCGCTACCGGGACGCGAAAAACAGTGAAGCCTATGCCAAGAACGGTGACGGCGTTTTCCGGCTGCTGGGCAAAGATGGCTACCGCTGGGTCTCCAGCGCCGCCCATAAAGCGGTGTGGCGCGGCAGCAGCTATATCGTGGGCACCATCACGGATATCACCCCCTATATGGAGCTGCGGGAAAAGCTGAAGCAGCAGAGCCGCGCCCAGAAGGAAGCGCTGGAAAACGCCAACCGCAACCTGCTGCGGATGATGCAGCAGATGGAGGAGCAGAAGGCGCAGTTTGCCAAGGCGACCGCCCGGAGCATGGAAAAAGAGCAGCACTACCGGAAGCGGCTGAACCGGGACGCCCTGACCGGCACCTACAACCGCCGCTATTACGAGGAAGCGGTGCGCAATAATATCGGCCCGGCGGGCATCGCCCTGATGGATATCGATGATTTCAAGATCTGCAACGATACCTACGGCCACCACGCCGGAGATCTGGCGCTGGAAGCGGCTGCAAAGGCCATCCGCAGCTGCATCCGGGAAACAGATCTGCTGATCCGCTACGGCGGCGACGAGTTTTTGCTGGTGCTGCCCGGCATTCCGGCAGACTATTTCAAAACAAAGCTGGAGCAGATCCGCGATGCCGTGCAAAAGGCTGTGGTGCCGGGCTACCCCCACTTCCGGCTTTCGCTGAGCATCGGCGGCGCGATGCAGACCCTTGCCGACCCCATGGAGAATGTGGTGCGCCGGGCAGACCTTTTAATGTATCAGGCCAAGAACCACAAGGACGCCGTGGCGGTGGACGCACAGGACAGCCGGCTGGCGGCGCAGGAGGATGTTTTAGAGGAAAAGCCCGCCATCCTGCTGGTGGATGATTCCATGATGAACCGTATGGTGCTTGCCAGCATTCTGGGCGATGACTACCGCATTCTGGAAGCTGAGAACGGCAAACAGTGTCTGGAGCTGCTGCGGGCAAAGGCGGGGCAGATCTCGCTGGTGCTGCTGGATATCAATATGCCGGTCATGGACGGCTTTGAGGTGCTGCGCACCATGAACACCAACCACACCATCGAGGATGTGCCGGTGATCATGATCTCCAGCGATGACTCGGAAGAAGCCATCCGCAAGGCGTATGAGCTGGGCGCAAGCGACTATGTAAACCGCCCCTTTGACGCCAAGATCGTCTACCGCCGGGTGGTCAACACCATCAAGCTGTACGCCAAGCAGCGGCGGCTGGTGCAGATGGTGTCCGACCAGATCCGTGCGCGCGAAAAGAACACCGATGTGCTGGTGGGCGTGCTGAGCCAGATCGTGGAGTTCCGCAACGGCGAGTCCGGCTCTCATGTGCGGCATATCCGCATCATCACCGAAACGCTGCTGCACCGGCTGATGGAGCTGACCAACCGCTACGACCTGACCCCCGAGCAGCAGGATGACATTCCGCTTGCCTCGGCGCTGCACGATATCGGCAAGATCGGCATTGACGAAGCCATCCTGAATAAGCCCGGCAGGCTGACCGCAGAGGAATTTGCGGTGATCAAGACCCACAGTATGCTGGGGGCAGAGATGCTGCATAAGACCGAAAGCTTTGCAGACCAGCCGCTGCTGCAGACCGCCTACGAGATCGCCCGCTGGCACCACGAGCGCTGGGACGGCAAGGGCTACCCGGACGGGCTGAAGAGCGACGATATCCCCATCAGTGCGCAGCTGGTCTCCATGGCAGATGTGTACGATGCGCTGACCAGCGAGCGGTGCTACAAAAAGGCGTTCCCGCACGAGACCGCCGTGCAGATGATCGCAAACGGCGAATGCGGCGCCTTCAACCCGCTGCTGCTGCAGTGCCTGCTGGACGTGCAGGGGGAACTGAAACAGGAAATTTTACAATGGTAATGTGAGGAAAACTACGCGTGACAGAACAGCGATTCAACTATAAAATACCCCGCCGCACCTTTTTAAAGGTGTGCGCGGCGGCAGCGGCAGTCGGGCTGACCGCCTGCGGCAAAACGCAGGCTGCGGCAGCGCTGCCCGAACTTACGGTGGGCAGCGATTCCTACCCGCCTTTTGTCTACCTGAGCAATGACAGCTCGCCCACCGGCATTGATGTGGACATTGCCACCGAAGCCTTTGCCCGCATGGGGTATGCGGTGCGGATCGAGATCATTGACTGGGAGCAGAAAACCAATCTGGTGGAAAGCGGCGCCATCGACTGCATCTGGGGCTGCTTTTCCATGGACGGGCGGGAGCAGCTGTACCGCTGGGCAGGGCCGTATATGACCAGCCGTCAGGTGGTGGCGGTCAATGCGGACAGCGGCATTGAAACGCTTGCCGACCTTGCGGGCAAGACTATGATGGTGCAAAGCACTACCAAGCCGGAGGAAATTTTTCTCAGCGGTACCGACCCCCGCATTCCGCAGCTGGGCGAAGTGCTGAGCACCGAGGACCGCAGCGTGCAGTACGCTATGCTGAACTGCGGCTATGTGGACGCCGTTGCTGCCCACGAGACTGCCATTTTGCAGTATATGCAGGATTGCAATGCCGATTTCCGCATTCTGGAGGAGCCGCTGCTGGTTACCGGCATCGGCGTGGCTTTTGCGCTGAACGACACCCGCGGGCTGGACGAAAAGCTGACCGAGACCTTTGCCGCCATGCGCGCCGACGGCACGCTGAAGCAGATCGTAGGAAAGTATCTGCCAAACCCGGAAAAGTATCTGGAGGTGGACGCCCTTGAACCGTAAAAAGAAAACGTTCACTCCCAATATGCGGATGGCGGCGCTCTATCTGCTGATGGGGGTGCTGCTTTTGCTGGCAGTCACCCTCTTCTCCGGGCGGGAGTCCATGCGCGCTACCGAGGATTACTTTGTCCGCACCCTCGATTTTGTAAAGGTGCAGTCCACCAGCTACGAAAAATACAACGACACCATCACCGCAAAGGCGCTGCGCCGGATGGCGGTGTCGGTGCGGCAGCTGGCGGAAAATGACGCCTTGGACCTTTACGACCCCGAAAGTCTCCGTACAGAAACGGAATCTCTCTGGCTTACCGGCATTGCCGTACTGGACGCAGATGGAAAAGCATTGTGCGAATATACAGATGGTAATATCGACTATGCACAGTTCGCCGAGTCGCTGCGGGAGCAAGCCGCACTGAACGTGCTGCAAAACCCGCAAAAGACCTACGTCAAGCGCATTCTGCTGGAAGACGGAACGGCGGTGGATGTTGCCACCCGCCGCGCCGCAGCAGGGGATGCCATACTGCTGGCTTACCGGGTGACCCCGCCGGAGTTTGTGGAGGGTGCAGCCCTGTCCATCCAGAGCGTGCTGGACGGCTACCCGCAGAACATCAGCGGTACCATCTTTATTGTGCAGAACAATAAGGTGATCGCCGCAAACGACCCAAGCCTTATCGGGCTTTACACCACGAACAGCCCGCTGGTGCAGGGCATCCGCAAATGCGGCACGCCAGATACCCTGACCTACACCCGCGACTGGGCAAATTCCGGCTGCTATTTCGGGATGTACAGCAACGGACAGAATTTTGAT
>CAVKCU010000187.1:0-3825 GCA_963654645.1 Clostridiales bacterium
GTTTTTCGCCAGTCTGGACCCGAAATATTCCTGCCCGCCGCACGGTTCTCTCCCCCACCGCCTGCGGGCGGAGCCCCCTCGCAGAGGGGGCCAAGAGGGGCGCGTGTTTCTTCGACCACCCGCTGCAACGGATTTTTTCTCTTTCGCCTTGTCAAAAACTGTCATATATGGTATACTATTTTTCTACAAGTCCACAGGCAAACCCGGTGCAAACCGGCGACGCAAAGCTATAGGGGCCCATCGGGTCAGCCAGTTGCCAACAAGTAATTGTTGTTTTTACTGCCGTCCGCAGCTTCGCGTCCTTTTTGGGGCAGGAGTTGACGAGGGTGAAAACACAGCGATACACCGGCGGCACAAAGCAGGGCATCTATGACGCGCTGTTGCTTTCTGCTGCCCGCGGATATTATTTAATACGGTCAGACAGCGCTTTCAGGTATGGGTCCGCCATGCCCTGAAGGCGTTTTTTCCTGCGTCACAGCCTATATGGCAGACCGTCAAAAACACATAAGGAGAAAATCGGATGAAAAAGAAACCGCTGCACAGAATTTCCTCCCTGCTTGCAGCCATGGTGCTGGGTGTATCCCTGCTGACCGGCTGCGCCGGAAAAAGCGCCGAGGCGGTGCAGGCAGAGGAGGACGCCGAAACCATTCAGGTCTATCTGTGGACCAACGCCCTCTACGAAAAGTACGCCCCCTATGTGCAGGCGCAGCTGCCGGACGTAAATATTGAGTTTATCGTGGGCAACAACGATCTGGACTTCTACAAATTTTTGCAGGAAAACGGCGGTCTGCCGGATATCATCACCTGCTGCCGTTTCTCCCTGCACGACGCTGCCCCCTTAAAGGACAGCCTGATGGATCTTACTGCCACCAACGAGGCAGGCGCCGTCTACAATTCCTATCTCAACAACTTCAAAAATGCGGACGGCAGTGTAAACTGGCTGCCTGTATGCGCCGATGTCCACGGCTTTGTGGTCAACAGCGGCCTTTTTAAGCAGTACGGTATTCCGCTGCCCACCGATTACGCCAGCTTTGCCGCTGCCTGTAAAGCGTTTGAGGAAGTGGGCATCCGCGGCTTTACCGCCGACTATCTGTACGACTACACCTGCATGGAAACGCTGCAGGGGCTTTCTGCCACCGAGCTTACGACCACGGCAGGGCGCAAATGGCGCACCGCCTACAGCGACCCCGCCAGCAACACCCGTGTCGGGCTGGACGACACCGTGTGGCCGGGCGGCTTTGAGCGTATGGAGCAGTTCATTCAGGACACCGGCCTTACGGCGGCGGATTTGGAACTGAATTACGATGACGTGACCGGGATGTTCGGCAACGGGCAGCTTGCCATGTACTTTGGCAGCTCCGCCGGTGTAAAGATGTTCCAGGACCAGGGCATTGATGCAACCTTTTTGCCGTTCTTCAGCCAGAACGGGGAAAAGTGGCTGATGACCACGCCCTACTTCCAAGTGGCATTGAACCGCGATTTGGAGCAGGATCCCACCCGGCGCGAAAAAGCGATGCAGATCCTGCACGTTATGCTGTCGGAGGGGGCGCAGAGCCAGATCCTCGCGGAAGGGCAGGACCTGCTGAGCTACAGCCAGAACGTCAGCTACCACCTGACCGACACCATGAAGGACGTGCGCTCGGTGGTGGAAGAAAACCATATGTATATCCGCATCGCCTCCAACGATTTCTTTGCCATCTCGCAGGATGTGGTTTCCAAGATGATTGCGGGCGAATATGACGCCGCGCAAGCCTACCGGGTGTTTAATGCCCAGCTTCTGGCAGAGGATAAGCCCGACACAAGCGATGTTGTGCTGACCAGTGAGAAGGCCTATTCCAACGTGTTCCACAAAAATGGCGGCAATGCGTCCTTCTCGGTTATGGCAAACACGCTGCGCGGCATTTACGGCACCGATGTGCTGGTGGCACCTGCCAGCAGCTTTACCGGCAGCGTGCTGCAGGCCGACTATACCAAGGCAGCGGCGCGCGCCATGATCATGCCCAACGGGCTTATGTCGTACCAGCGCACCATGACGGGCGCTGAGCTGAAGGACACCCTGCGCGCCTTTGTGGCAGGGTGCGAGGATGGCTTTACCCCGTTTAACCGCGGCTCCCTGCCGGTGGTCAGCGGCATCGCCTTGCAGGTACAGGAAAACGACGGCAGCTATACGCTGACCGGCGTTACCCGCAGCGGGCAGCCGCTGCGGGACGACGATACCGTTACCGTGACCTGCCTGGCAACGGAAAAGCAGATGGCACCGCTGCTGCAGGACAAAACCCGCGCGTTTGAGCGCGGGGAAGCCACGGTCAAAAACACTTGGAGCGATGCGGTTTGCAGCGGCAGCGTGGTGCTTGCCGCGCCGGAAAGCTACATTACGTTAGGGGGGGGGTAAAGCGCTATGGAAGCTGATAAGCCGAAACTGAAAACAAAGCGCCATTTCCCGCGCAAAAGGCTGACCGCCGCCGCTGTTCTGCTGGTGATCGCGTTTTTTGCCTGCCTGGGTGTGCAGTACCTTTCGTTTGTATCCAAAACCGTCTACGAAGAAAGCACCGACCACTTAGAGGAAGTTCTGCATAAATCCAACAGCATCCTGAGCGAGCAGGTAAACAAAAATCTGTCCTATCTGCATTTATGGAACGGCTTTCTGTACAGCAACCCCGATGATGCCGGAACGCAGGCGTATCTGGAGTCTGCGCAGCAGGAGCTTGGCTTTGCCGGATTCTACTTTCTTTCTTACGACGGCAACTACATGACACCCGGCGGTGAAACGGGCTATCTTGGCTTGCAAAGCAACCTGGATGAGCTGCTTGCCGATCAGGACGACGTTGTGATGAACGCGGTTTTGCCCGGGCGTGACCCGATGCTGGTGTTTATCTGCCCCGAAACCAAGGGCGTCTACCGCGGCTTTGCCTACGATGCCGTCGCCATCAGCCGCTACAATGCCGACGTGATGAAAACCGTGGACGATTCGGCCTTCGGCGGTGCTGCCAGCAGCTATGTCATCTACCCGGATGGGCAGGTATTGATTGAAGATATTGCCGAGGGCGAGGAATCTGTTTATAACCTGCTTGCGGTACTGCAAGAGTATTCCAACCTTACCGACACGCAGATGCAGGAGCTTGCCAGCGACTTTGCAAGCGGTGTCGGCGGCAACCGTGAGGTAACGCTGGGCGGCACAAGATACTATCTGGTTTACGAGAGCGCCGGTGTCCAGAACTGGATCATGGCGGGCATTGTCCCGGTGGATGTCGTCAATGCCGGTATGAATCAGCTTTGGCTGCGCACGGTGCAGATCGTAACCTGCATTGTCGCGGCGATTGCGATTATGATCCTTCTGCTGATTACGCGCCGGGGGCACGTCAAGCTGCGCCGCAAAAACAACGAGCTTTTGTGCCGGGACGAGCTGTTCCAAAGGCTGTCCCAGAACGTGGACGACGTTTTCCTGATGCTGGATGCAAAAACCTGCAAGGCGGATTACATCAGCCCGAATATGGAACGGCTGCTGGGCCTGACGCAGGAGAGCGTGCGCAGGAACATCCACACCTTGGCCTTGCTGCACCCGCAGGATTCCCCCAACCGCACCAAGAACTTTCTGGAAGGGCTTGCCTGCGGCGAACAGCGCGAGTGGGACATGGAGTATGTCCACCAGGAAACCGGGGAGCGGCGCTGGTTCCACGTGGTTGCCATGGGCAGCGAGGTGGAGGAGAGGACCAAGTACATTTTGGTTTTGTCTGACCGCACCGCCGACAGGCAGGTGAACCAGGCGCTTTCGGATGCCGTTGCCGCCGCCGAAAACGCCAACCGCGCCAAGAGCACCTTCCTTTC
>CAVKCU010000188.1:0-3821 GCA_963654645.1 Clostridiales bacterium
TGTGCAAGGTGTTCGGCATCCCGCCGCTGCGCCGCAAGGCACACTTCTGCGCCATTTCCTCCACCTCCGGCACTGCCACCGAGGTGACCGCCTTCTCCATTATCACCGACTACCAGAAGGGCATCAAGTACCCCATCGCGGACTTCGAGATCACCCCGGATGTGGCGATCGTGGACCCGGATCTTGCTGAGACCATGCCCAAAAAGCTGGTTGCCCACACCGGTATGGACGCTATAACCCATGCCGTGGAGGCTTACGTTTCCACCGCACACTGCGACTACACCGACCCGCTGGCCATCTTTGCCATCCGCATGATCCAGGGCGATCTGGTGGACAGCTACAACGGCGATATGTCCAAGCGCGACTCCATGCACAACGCCCAGTGCCTTGCCGGCATGGCGTTCTCCAACGCACTGCTGGGCATCGTGCACTCCATGGCGCACAAGACCGGCGCTGCCTTTGCAGATTACGGCGCACACATCATCCACGGCGCTGCCAACGCCATGTACCTGCCCAAGGTCATCGCCTTCAACGCCAAGGACCCCGAAGCCAAGAAGCGCTACGGCGTCATCGCGGACGAGATGAAGCTGGGCGGCGCAAACGATGATGAGAAGGTCGGCTTGCTCATCGAGTACCTGCGCGGCATGAACGATGCGCTGAACATCCCCCACTGCATCCAGCACTACGGCCCGGACTCCTATCCCGCGGAGCAGGGCTTTGTGCCGGAGGAAGTGTTCCTGGAGCGCCTGCCCGAGATCGCCAAGAACGCCATCGCGGACGCCTGCACCGGCTCTAACCCCCGCCAGCCCAGTCAGGAAGAGATGGAAAAGCTGCTCAAGTGCTGCTACTACGACACTGAGGTGGATTTCTGATCCGTTCCTTCTTTATTACAGCTTCTTCCCTATGGTCAAAGGTCCCGCAGCGCACAGCGCCCTGCGGGGCTTTTGCCTTTTCCGGCGCAGACATTTTCCTGTTGTATCCTATCCAGTCCGTAATAACGCAGTCAGAAAATATGAATTGTTGATTAAAACAGGTCATTTGCGTGCTCGTTCATGAAATGTTAATAATATATTAACATTCAGTACACCACTTTTCGGTATACATAGGGCAACAAAGGCGCGCAGTGCGCCGAAACCCCGCCAAAAAGGGCAAAAAGGCACAAACCGCTGTGGTGTGCGGCGGTCTTGGAAACGCCCTTGGTACAGGAAAGGAAACGTTACTTATGAAAATTGGTTTTTGGGAACTTATCGTCATCGTCATCGTGGCGTTTGTGTTCATCGGTCCGGACCAGCTGCCCGTCTACGCAAAGAAGATCGGCAAAATGCTCCGCGAGCTGAAGAAGTACACCGGCGCTGCTTCTGAGGAGATTCAGAAGAACGTGGTAGAGCCCCTGAACGAGATCCAGGCACCCCTGAAAGAAGCTGTTGCCCCCCTGACCGATATCAAGAAGGATATCGACAGCAGTATGCGGGACGTGACCAAGAGCTTTACCGGCATTGGCAAGACCAGCAAGGAGGAAGCCGCCAAGCAGCAGGCTGAGACCGAGGAGGTCACCGACCTGACCGAGGACACCGTGGAGGAGCTGCCCGAGCAGCCCGCCGAAGCCCCGGCAGAAACTGCCGAGACCGTCCCTGCTGAAGCTGTGGAAGCTCCCGCCGAAAAGCCGGAGCAGCCCGCTGCCGAGGCTGCACAGCCTGCTGCTGAGCCGGTTGCTGAGCCTGTGCAGGACACCCCTGCCGCAGCCGAGGAGGCTGCCGAGGCTGCACCTGCTGAGGAAGCAAAGGTGTAAGCGCCCCTACTTATTTATGGATGCACCCGCGCCCGCGGTTGCCAGATACATTCTGTAATACGCCCGCCACGCGGCGCGGCAAGAAAAAGGAGATCTTTATTATGCGTATTGGTACTAATGAGCTGCTGATCATTCTGGTTGTCGTTCTGCTGATCTTTGGACCCAAGAACCTGCCGAAGCTGGGCAAGATGTTCGGTAAGACCATCAATGGCTTCAAGAAGGGCATGGAGGACGAGGAGTCCGAGGAGACTGAGGAAAAGACCGAGAAGAAGGCCGTTAAGAAGGACGAAGACGAGGAGTAATTGTGGCTACAAACAAAAAGCGCAAAAAGAAAGCCGAAGTCATGTCGGATGACGGCAGCATGACGCTGACCGGTCATCTGAAAGAGCTGCGGAACCGGCTCATCATCTGCGCGGTGGTGTTTGTGGTGGGCGTAGTGGTCTCGCTGGCGTATGCAGACCGTCTGATCGATCTGCTTACCGCCATGGGCCGCGACTTTTACCAGTTCGTGTCCATTGCCCCGCAGGAAAAACTGATGCAGTATTTCCGGGTGTCCATTCTGGCCGGTGTGGTGGTAACGGTGCCTGTGGCCTTTTACAACATCTACGCCTTTGCAAAGCCGGGCCTGAAAAAGAGCGAGAGCACCTTTTTCAAGCTGGTCATGCTGCTGGGTCTGATTTTGTTCTGCGTGGGCGTGCTGTTCGCCTATAAGCTCATGATGCCGTTCATGCTGCGTTTCCTCAGCACCGGCATCGAGGGTGCAGAGTACATCCAGACCACGACCAGTATCGAGAGCTACGTCAACCTCTGCTTGACCATGTTCATCATCTTTGGCTGTGTGTTTGAGATGCCGCTGATCACCATCATCCTTTCCAAGATGGGCATCATCAACCCGCAGATCCTCAAGCAGGTGCGCGGCGTGGCTATCGTGGTCATCTTCTTCATCGCCGCTGTGGTCACCCCGCCGGACATCGTGTCCCAGTGCATGGTGGCTGGTCCCATGGTGCTGCTGTACTTTGTCAGCATCTTCCTGAGCGGCATCTTCTATAAGCCGCGCAATACGGACGAAGACGACGAGGACGAGGAAGAAGAGGAGAGCGCGGACTGACCCCGCTTCCGCTCCGGTTTTCATCAACTGAATCAAAAGCCGCTGCACGGCGCCGTGCGGCGGCTTTTTCTGTTTGCCGGAACGGAAGCCTTCACCAAAGGGAGCGCTAACCCTCTCAGTCAAAGCCTGTCGGCTTTGCCAGCTCCCCCGAGGGGGGAGCTTTTTGTCATCTGCCGGTAAGTAGAGTAAAACCTCCCCCTTTCGGGGGAGGTGGCACGGCGCAGCCGTGACGGAGAGGGTTTTCCGCTGAATATGCCCATAGCACACGCGGCGGGCAATCCAAATCTCCCCTCGCACTGGACAATCACCCCCTGTTCGCGGTATACTGAAAGCTGAATGAATGCAGAAAAAACGAGGTCGCAGCATGGTGGAACAGGCAAACGAACTGATATTGGATATCCTGCCCCTTTCGGCACAGACGGCACGGCTGGTGCGGGTGCACGGCACAGCGCCCTGCGTGGCGCTGCCGGGCACACTGCCCGCCCCGGCGGGCGGCAGCCTTGCCCTGACCGAGCTGGGCGACTACTGCTTTTCCGAAAAGCCCCGCAGCCTGCCTGCACCGGATGCCCTCTGCCGCTACGCGGTAGGCGCGGACGGCGCGGTGCGGCTGACCCGGGCATTCGGGCAGGCGGTGGGGCAAAAGCCCGCCCGCCGGTACGATTTTGACTTTGACGCTCCGGCAGCAGAGGAAGCGGAGCTGCACCCGGTGTGCGGCAGCTTTGTAGAGGAGGTCACCCTGCCGGACAGCGTGCAGGTCATCGGCAGCTGTGCTTTTTACAACTGCCGCAGCCTGCGCCTGCTCACAGTGGGCAGCAGCAGCCTGACCGTGGGCAGTGACGTGTTTTTGAACTGCTTTGCGCTGGAGACCTTGCGGGTGCAGGCCGCACCGGAGCAGCCCACCGGGCTGTTTGCGCTGGTGAACAA
>CAVKCU010000189.1:0-3798 GCA_963654645.1 Clostridiales bacterium
CGGGATGATCTTGGCAAAGTGGCTGCGGCTCAGTGCCTGCACACCGCCCTGGAACATGCCCACCACCACAGCCAGCACCCAGAACTGCCACTGGCTCTTCAGGAAGAAGGCAAAGATGGCAATGCCGGTATAGGCGGCGATGCACACCGGGATCAGAGTCTTGGATTCATACTTCTGGCTCAGACGTCCGAAGATCAGCGCCGAGGGGAACGCCACGATCTGGGTGACCAGCAGCGCCAGCAGCAGGCCGGTGGTATCCAGCCCCAGTGCCGTGCCGTAGGCGGTCGCCATATCAATAATGGTATACACGCCGTCGATATAGCAGAAGAACGCCAGCAGGAACCAGAACACCTGCTTGTCCTGCGGCAGATGCTTCAAGGTCTGCCCGATGCGCACAAAGCTCTGGCGAATGGCGTGCTGCTCTACCTCCACATAGTTGATCTGGCGGTACTTTTTCAGCAGCGGCAGGGTGACCACCAGCCACCACACGGCGGTAATGACCAGCGCAATGGACAGCGCGGTCATCTGGCTGAGACCTATCGCACTGCTGCCCAGCACCAGCGCCAGACAGACCACAAAGGGCACGCAGCTGCCGATATAGCCCCACGCGTACCCGCGGGAGGACACCATGTCCATCCGCTCCGGGGTGGTCACATCGCCCAGCATGGAGTCGTAGAACACCAGACTGCCGGAGTAGCCGATCTTGGCAATGATAAAAATGACCAGAAACGCCAGCCATGTGCCCGCCAGACCCATGGCGCAGCAGCCAATGACGCCCACAAAAAGGCAGAGCATGAAAATGGGCTTTTTAAAGCCCTTGGTGTCTGCCAGCGTGCCCAGAATGGGTCCCAGAATGGCGGTGACCACCGTGACGATGGAACTTGCGTAGCCCCAGTAGGCCAGATAGTCCACCTTGCTCACGCCGCCGGCTTCTGCCAGCGCATTGAAGAAGATGGGCACCAGCGTGGCGATCATCAGCACAAAGGCCGAGTTGCCCACATCGTATAAGATCCATGCCCGCTCCAGCGGTGTCACCTTGAATTTTTCAGTTTTCATCGTATTCCCCTTATCCCCTTGCACCGCCGGGCGGCGCGTTTTTTAAAATTCTCCAAAGGTGTGGTCGTAGGCGGCGTCCAGCGGCTCGTCCGTGTCCAGCTTTGCCACATACTCTAAGATCAGCCGCTCTGCCAGCGGCAGCGCCTTGGCGTACAGCGCGTCCAGCTTGCGGTTGCTTTCGGTGCACTGCGGGTTCGGCTGCGGGTTTGCTACAAGACCGTGCATCCCATCGTACTTGCCCAGCACCTTCATGCCGGTCAACACCACCCAGCGCTTGACCGGGTTCGAGGCCTGCAGCACTTTATGCACCGTGATCATCCCCTTCAGGGCTTCCAGCGCGGTCTGCTCCGAAATATCCTTGTAGAACGGCGCAATGACCCGGGCGTTTTCCGCGCTGGGGTGGATATGGCTGGCGGTAAAGAAGGTCAGCGGGTCATAGCCGTCCCGGCGCAGCAGCATATTATCGAACTCAGTCTCGATTTCGCAGTGGGTCACACCGCTCTCCCGGGTGAACTGCTCCACAAAGGGGTGGCAGGTGCTGTCCAGCGCAAAATGGCACACAAAACCCAGCGCGTAGGCCAGCGCAGCCTCGCGGTCGGCTTCCTCGTGCACCACCCGCCGTGCCCGGTCAAAGAACGTTCTGCCCGGCTCGTCGTGCATGGCGTTGCCCAGCGCGGCGACCGGGGTGGACTTTTCCGCATGGTAATAGAATAGCAGATCCGGCCCGTGCAGACCGATATCGTACAGCTCCCGGTGCGCCTCCAGCTTTTCCCGCAGCGGCGCGGGCAGATGATCCAGCACATTTGCGCCAAAGCGGCGGTGTGCGTAGGTAGAGGGCATAGCTCATTCCTCCTTCTTGCAGTGCCAGCGCCCGCCGCCCTGCCGGCTGCACTGACCAAAAATTCTATCGTTTTCAGTATAGCAGAAAGTTTGCCCACCTTCTACCCTTTTGTGTCTGTTTTCTGTAAAAAGTTTTAATAATTTTACTGCACTTCCCGCCACACATAAAAGAGGCCTCCGGAATGCCCGCAGGCATCCCGGAAGCCTCTTTTTGATTATTTCAGGCTCACACGCCCTCATAGCCCTGCGGCATCTCGCTCTTGCGGTCGCGGGACATCAGGTTGCGCAGCGCGTCGCTGGCGCTCATGCCCTCCTTGACGATGGCGTTCACCGTCTGGGCGATGGGCATTTCCACATGGTACTTCTCAGCCAGCTCCATGGCGGCGGGCAGGGCGTTGATGCCCTCCACCACCATGCCGACCTCCTTCACAGCCTGCTCCGGGCTTTCGCCCTTGCCGATCAGGATACCGGCGCGGTTGTTGCGGCTGTGCATACTGGTGGCGGTGACGATCAGATCGCCGATACCTGCCAGACCCGCAAAGGTCTGGAGATTGCAGCCCATCGCCACACCCAGCCGGGCGATCTCGGCAATGCCGCGGGTGATCAGGGCGGCGCGGGCGTTATCGCCGTAGCCAAGGCCGGTGGAGATGCCAACGCCCAGCGCGATAACATTCTTCATGGCGCCGCTCAGCTCCACGCCCTTGATATCAGAGTTGGTGTACACGCGCATACAGGTGTTGCTGAACACCTCCTGCACCACCTCGGCAGCTTCCGTATCCGGGCTTGCCGAAACGATGGTGGTGGGCAGATCCAGCGCCACCTCCTCGGCGTGGGTGGGGCCGCTGAGCGCCACCAGACGCACCGCCCGGGGGCCGTTCTCATGGCTCAGCTCGTCGGCAAGGATCTCGGTCATGGTATATAAGGTATCGGGTTCAATGCCCTTTGCCACGTCCACGATGATCTGACCGGAGCGGATATAAGGCCGCGCCTTGGCTGCCGTGGAGCGCACGAACACCGACGGCACTGCAAACAGCAGCACATCCTTGCCGGTGCACACTTCCTCTATGCTTTTGGTAAAACGCAGCTCCTGCGGGATGACCATCCCCGGCAGATTGGGGTGCACCCGGGTGGTGGAAAGGTTGTCCACCTCGGCGTCAATAGCCGACCACACCTGCACATCGTTACCGCTGACGGTCAGCATCCGTGCCAGAGCCATGCCCCAGGTGCCTGCACCCAGAACACCAATACTAAACTTTTTCACGTTCGTATCCTCCGTGTCTGCACCGGGCAAGGGGCAAGCCCCCTGCCGGTGGGTTTGCGCCGCGCCGGGCTATTGCCCCGCAGCCGCGCACTGTTATGTCCATTGTACACGAAAGCGTCCGCAGCGTCAAGCATCTGCCGCATTGCACAATTATTTAACAAGTTTATGCAATTTTTCGGTCACATCACACGTTTTGTGCAAACCGTTTGCGCTGCGGGACATTTCATGCTATTATAGTATTCTGGTAGGTTTTGTAGGGATTTGTGACCAAGTCTCTTGACTTAAACTCTACTTTAAGGTATATACTGCTTTGGTCGGCAAAAGCTTTGCCGGCTTGTGCATTTTTTAGCTTTGAGGAAAAACCGATGTTTGAAGCACTTTTATCCAACCGCACGGTCGGCGTGCTGGTGGAGGCGCTGCCCCGCATCCTGACGGCAGGCCTGACCATGACCATTCCGCTGACCCTTCTCTCCTTCTTTTTTGCTATGATCATCGCGGTAGCGGTGGCGCTGGTGCAGTACGCCAACGTGCCGGTGCTGCGGCAGATCGCTCGGTTCTACATCTGGGTCATCCGTGGCACCCCGCTGCTGGTGCAGTTGTTCATCATCTTTTACGGCCTGCCCAGCGTGGGCATCATGCTG
>CAVKCU010000190.1:0-3781 GCA_963654645.1 Clostridiales bacterium
CTCAGGCGCTCCCGCGCCAGCTCTCCCAAAGGGAGAGCCAAGGTCTAAGGCTTGTTGCTAAAGTGTTAGGCATAATGAGGAAGTTTCCGGCAGTGCTCTTGGCTCTCCCTTTGGGAGAGCTGGCAAAGCCGTAGGCTTTGACTAAGAGGGCGCACGCCGTTAGCCTTGTCGCTAAGGTTTCAAGTGCAATAAGAAACTTTCCCGCCATGCCAGAGGCTCCCTCTCCGAGGGAGCTGGCAAAACCGTCAGGTTTTGCCTGAGGGAGTTTGCAGCAAAAAAAGCACCGCACACTCTCGGGCGAGAGGATGCGGTGCTCCGTTTTTATAAGTTACTTCACGGTATGGTAGCCGTCGGGGTTGTTCTTCTGCCAGTTCCAGCTGTCGGCGCACATCTCCTCGATGCCGTACTCAGCCACCCAGCCCAGCTCACGCTTGGCCTTGGAGGGGTCGGCGTAGCACTCGGCGATATCGCCGGGGCGGCGGGCCTCGATGACGTAGGGGATCTCCTTGCCGCAGGCCTTGGAGAAGGCGTGGATGACATCCAGCACGCTGTAGCCCTTGCCGGTGCCCAGATTGCAGATGAAGAGGCCGCAGCCGGTCTCCAGCTTGCGGATGGCGCACACATGGCCCCGGGCCAGATCTACAACGTGGATGTAGTCACGCACACCGGTGCCGTCCGGGGTGGGGTAATCGTTGCCAAAGACATGCACCTTTTCCAGCTTGCCCACAGCCACCTTGGCGATATAGGGCATCAGGTTATTGGGGATGCCGTTGGGGTCCTCGCCGATCAGACCGCTCTTGTGGGCACCGATGGGGTTGAAGTAGCGCAGCAGCGCCACATTCAGGCTGGGGTCTGCCTTGCAGACGTCCTGCAGGATGCGCTCGGTGAACGCCTTGGTGGTGCCGTAGGGGTTGGTGGTAGCACCCACGGGAAAGTCCTCGGTGATGGGCACACTGGCGGGGTCGCCGTAGACGGTAGCGGAGGAGCTGAACACGAAGTTGTGGCAGTCATGATGGCGCATCACGTCCAGAATGACCAGCGTGCAGTTGAGGTTATTGTAGTAGTACTCGATGGGCTTGGACACGCTCTCGCCCACAGCCTTATAGGCTGCAAACTGGATGACCGCGGTGATGTCCGGGCACTCGGAGAAGATCTTCTCCACGTCCTCATGGCGGGTCATGTCCGCATTATAGAAGCGGAAATCCTTGCCGGTGATCTGCTTGACCCGGTCCAGAACCACAGGAGAAGCGTTATAATAGTTATCTGCCACCACGATATCGTAGCCAGCGTTCAACAGTTCGATGCAGGTGTGGCTGCCGATGTAGCCGGCACCGCCGGAAACTAAAATTGCCATAGCCGAGTACCTCTCTCACATATCATTTCTTACTTTTTCTCTTTGCGCCGGGCGCTTCCCGGTCTGCTTAAAGCATACCGCTTTTTGCCGCCGACTGCAAGGGGCGCTTTCTTTATCTAGATATATTTTTGTTGCAGCTTTGTGTCACACACTTTTGATTGACAGAGATTTTTCGCACTTTTCACATGGAGAGAATGCGCCGTTTGTGCAAAACATAGAAATGAGGGGGGAACTCCCTCAGTCAAAGCCTGACGGCTTTGCCAGCTCCCTCGGAGAGGGAGCCTCTGGCGCGCCCGCAATCTTTGCGCTTTAGCCGGAAACTGTACCGCTATGCCAAAGGCCCCATCTTAGAGGGGGCTGTCTGCGACCAACGGGAGCAGACTGGGGGAGTTCTCCCTCCACGCAAAAAACGTCTGCCGAAGCAGACGTTTTTGCGTGATGTATCCTTTTTAAAGCTTTCCGCACTGCTTGCCGGTAAAGAACCGCAGGGTGGTGGTGGCGCGGAACACCTTGCCTGCGCGCAGCACCGTGGAGGGGAACTCCGGGTGGGAGGGGCTGCACGGATAGTGCTGGGTCTCCAAGGCAAAGCCGCCGTACTTGCGCAGCGGCTCGCCGCCCTTGCCCGGGGCGGGGCAGTCCTGCAAAAAGTTGCCGGTGTACAGCTGGATACCCGGCTGGGTGGTGTACAGCTTCATGCTGATGCCGGTCTTTTCGCTGGTAGCCCAAGCGCAGATGCTCTGGCTGGAGCCGCGTGCGCGGTCGATGACATAACAGTGGTCGTAGCCGCCGCCCACCATGGTGGTCTGGGAGAAGCCGGTGTCGATCTCCTTGCCGATAAGTTTGCCGGCGGTAAAGTCCATGGGAGTGTTCGCCACGGGCAGGATATTGCCGGTGGGGCAGGTGGTATTGTTGCCCTCCAGATAGCGGGAGGCGTAGATGCGCAGCTTCTGGTTCAGCACGTCGCCGCCGCCGTCCAGATTGAAGTAGCTGTGGTTGGTCAGATTTACAAGGGTGTCGGCGTCCGAGGACACACGGTAGTCCATGCGGAAGGTGTTGTCGTCGGTGAGGGTATAGCGCACCGCGATCTTCAGCGTACCGGGAAAGCCGTCCTCTCCGTCGGGGCTCACAGCCTCCATCAGCAGGGTATCGCCGAAGTACTTCACCTCATAGATCTTGCGGGAGAAGCAGCCGTGCAGATGGTGCTCGCCGCAGTTTTTTTCCAGCTGATAGGTCTTGCCGCCCAGAGTAAAGACGGCGTTCTCGATGCGGTTGGCGTAGCGCCCCACAAAGGCACCGCAGCAGGTGCTGCCGGACGAGGTGAAGTCGTTTTCGTAGTCTGCCATGGTGTCGTGACCCAGCACCACATCCACCGGGCCGTTTTTAGCCGGAACGATGATATTTTTGATCACGCAGCCGTAATCCAGCACACTGACGGACATTCCGCCGGGATTCGAGAGGATGTACTCGGTAACATTAGCGCCCTCTTTGGTCACACCGAAGGGCTTGGAACGGATCTGTGCCATTGGGCCTCGCCTCCTAAAGTTTTTTCGGAAATGCAAAAGGGGGCAGACTACCCCCTTTGCATCTTGTCTGTATTTATGATTATATCACAGTTTTATGGTTTTGTGTTGGATTCCTTTTAGAATTACCATCCAATTTTTGCGGCGATTTTTTGGTGGAATCATCGAAAGTGACTACAATGGGGCTGCTGGCTGCGGGGCGGTTACCCCTTCCGTCATCGCCTGCGGCGATGCCACCTTCCCCAAGGGGACGGCTTTTGGCGGTGGCGGGAAAGTTTTTTATTGCGTCTGAACTTCAACGGTGGTTCTAACGGCGTGCGCCCTCTCCGTCATCGCTGCGCGATGCCACCTCTCCCAAAGGGAGAGGCAAGAGCACTGCTGGAAACTTTCTCATTATACCTAATACTTTAGCAACGAACGTAACGGCTTGGCTCTCCCTTTGAGGAAAGACTTCCCCCGCTCCGGGGGAAGATGTCACCGCAGGTGACAAAAGGGGGAATCTGGCGCGGGAGCGCCTGAGAGGGCTTGGCGTCCCCTTGGGGGAGCTGGCGCGCAGCGCCTGAGGGGGTCGGCTTAGCTGCCTACAATACCAAAAAGCGCCCCGCACTTCCGGTGGAAATGCGGGGCGCTTGGGTGATACAGGCTGGTATGCCTTATGCCTCCGGCTGGGGCTGTGCCGCAGAGGACTGGGCAGCAATGAACTCGGCGGCATCGTCCGGGATGTCGTCCAGATCCTCGTCGCTGCCGATATCCACGTTGAGCGGCGGCTTCTTGAACAGGATATCGTACAAAATGGGCACGATATACAGGGTCATCAGGGTGGCGTAGCTCAGACCGCAGATAATGACGATAGCCATGCCGCTCATCAGCTGGCTTGCCATATCGTTGCTGAACACCATTTGCAGCA
>CAVKCU010000191.1:0-3780 GCA_963654645.1 Clostridiales bacterium
GCGCCGGGACCGGTGTGGGTACCGATGACGCAGCCGATCTGGCGCACCAGCGGTGCGTCCAGATGCAGGTTGTCCTGCAGGTAGGTCAAAAGCGGCTGCAGCTCCCGGTGGTTGACAGTGTAGCCCAGCAGCGGGGTGTAGTCCGGGTGGATGCCGCCCATTTCGTCGATCTTCTTGAACAGCGCCACGTACACGCCGGGCAGACCGCGCGCCTTACCAGCCAGCGCCACCTTGCCCTCAAGAACGGCGAGGATGGGTTTGATGCCCAGCACGCCGCCCGCCACAGCCACGGCAGCGGACAGTCTGCCGCCCTTGCGCAGGTACTTCAGATCGTCCACGGCAGCCACCAGATGCAGATGCCGCTTGGCCTTTTCCAGATCAGCAGCGATCTGGGTGATGGTTTTGCCGGCGTCCCGCAGCTGCACAGCCAGACGCACCAGCAAGGACTGCCCCAGACAGACGTTCTCGGTGTTCACGAACACCACATTGTCCACATTGGCAAGGTCGGCGGCAAGCCTTGCGCACTGACCGGTGCCGGACAGCGCATCGGACAAAAAGATGCCCAGCACCTCGTCCCCGGCGGCAGCGGCGTCCAGATACAGCCGCTCGAACTGCTCCGGGCTGGGCTGGCTGGTGGTGGGCAGCTTGCGGCAGGCTGCCAGATGGGTATAGTATGCGCTGGGGGTCATGTCGATGCCGTCCCGCAGGACGGTGCCGTCCTCCAGCGTCACATTCAGGGGGATCACGGTCACGCCCAGCTGCTGCGCCTCGGCGGGCAGGATGTCGGACGCGGAATCGGTGAGGATGCGGATCATAATAATACCTCCGGTCTACCGGTAAAATACAATATACACAACACTTTTATCAAAAAGGTTGGAAATCATTATACCACCATTTAGGGCGATGTGTCAATATTTTGCATAAATTTGCCGCGGCAGAACGCCGAAACCTTGCGCACCCGGCGGCAGATATGGTACTATAACCGGGAACGAACCATAGCAGGAGGAGACCGACCATGCACAAGCTGAACCCCCGCACCGCCGCACTGCTTTCAGCCTTTGGCTGGGCGGTGGGGTATCTGCTGGCGGGCAAGGCGCTGGCGGTGCTGCTGCCCATGCCGCCCGGCGGCGCGGCGCGGCTTTTCCGGGTCTGCCTGCTGGCTCCGCTGGCGGAGGAAGGGGTGTTCCGGGGCGCGGTGCAGCGCCGGGCGCAGCCGCTGGGCAGGGGACAGGCCATTCTTTTGCAGGCGGTGCTGTTCGCTTTGCAGCACGGCAGCGCCGCCGCCATGGTCTATGCGCTGGTGTGCGGGCTGGGGCTGGGATGGCTTGCCGACCGCACCGGGCATCTCTGGCCGGGAATGCTGCTGCACAGCGCAAACAACCTGCTGGTGCTGGCGATGGGATGAGAGGATGGGATACATGACCGATTTTGAACTGATGGGTCTTGCGCTGGAAGAAGCCGCCAAAGCCGCCGCCTTGGGCGAGGTGCCGGTGGGCGCGGTGGTGGCGCGGCACGGCGAGGTGGTAGCCACGGCGCACAACACCCGGGAGACCGAGAAAAACGCCTTGCACCACGCGGAGCTGCTGGCTATTGATGCCGCCTGCAAGGCGCTGGGCGGCTGGCGGCTGTGGGAGTGTGAGCTGTTCGTCACCTTAGAACCCTGCCCCATGTGCGCGGGCGGCATCATCAACAGCCGTCTGCGCCGGGTGGTGTACGGCGCTGCCGATACCAAAGCCGGGTGCTGCGGCTCGGTGACCGACCTGTTCGCGCTGCCCTTCAACCACCATCCGGTGGTGGAAAAGGGGCTGCGGGAGGCCGAAGCGCAGCAGCTTTTGCAGGCATTTTTTGCTTCCCTGCGGGAAAAGCGGGCGGGCAGACCCCGCTGGAAGCCTCCGGTGCCCGAAAACAGGGGAAAATAAGGAAAAATAGTGGGAACTGCGTAAAAAATTGCAGTTCCCACTTTCTTTTTGGGCTGGATTGTGGTATATTATTCAATGGAATCTTGTCGAAACCCATCGCAGCTGCAGGCAGGCACGCCAAAGCACCGGACCTTTGCCGGACACACGAACGGAACGCTGCACTGTCTGGGGATGGGCACAGGGTTTTTCCGGCTGGGCGCACTATGCCCCAGCCGAGAATACCGAACAGGAGGGATACACTCTTGTACGAGGACGAGTTTGAACTGACCTTTCAGGTGCCGGAGGAAGAGAGCGCACCGGAGCCCCTTGCCGCACCGGCTGCAAAGCCGGCTGCGCCGGTGGAGCCGATCGTGGACGAACCTACCCGCATCATGACGCTGGAAAAACCGGCAGTGCCTGCGGCGGACGAGCCCACCCGGGTGATCACGCTGGAAAAGCCCGCAGAGCCGCCTGCGCAGGAGCGGGCAGAAGAGCCTGCGCCGGAGCCTGTAAAAGAACGGCCTGCCCCTGCCGCACCTGCGGCGGCGCGCCGGGTACTGATCTCCGGCGGCGACCGGGGCATCGGTGCTGCCGCTGCCCGCGCCTTTGCGGCAGCAGGGTATCAGGTGGCGGTGCTCTACCGCCAGAACGCCGCCGCAGCCGCTGCGCTGGAGCAGCAGCTGCCCGGGTGCATCGCCATCCAGTGCGATGTAGCCAGCCGCGCCAGCTGTGAGCTGGCGTTCCACGCGGTGGAGCAGGCCATGGGCAAAGTGGATGTGCTGGTGTGTAACGCCGGCATCGCGCAGCAGAAGCTGTTTACCGACATCACCCCGGAGGAGTGGCAGCGGATGCTGGACGTGAACCTGAGCGGCGCGTTCCATCTGTGCCAGCTGGCACTGCCCGGCATGATCCGCCGCAAGCAGGGCCGCATCCTGACCGTGAGCAGTATGTGGGGTCAGACCGGCGGCAGCTGCGAGGTGCACTATTCCGCCGCGAAAGCCGGGCTCATCGGTCTGACCAAGGCACTGGCGAAGGAAGAGGGCCCCAGCGGCATCACGGTGAACTGCGTAGCGCCGGGGGTCATCGAGACCGACATGATGGCGGCCTTTACCGCCGAGGATAAGGCGGTGCTGGCGGAGGAGACCCCTGTGGGGCGGCTTGGCACCCCGGAAGAAGTTGCAAAGCTGCTGGTCTTTCTGGCCGGCGAGGATGCCGGATACATCACCGGACAGGTGTTCGGGGTGAACGGCGGTCTTGTGATCTGATGCACAGGGCGATATTACAGGAATTTCCCCGGAGCGGGAAGGAGAGAAAAAATGGGCATGACTTTGAAGGAACTGTTGACTAAGGGCGAGGGCACCCTCTCTGCACAGGAGGCCAAGGCGCTGGCGGCACAATGCCGCATGGATGTAGACACCCTCTACACCCTGCTGGAAGAGCGCGGCATCAAGATCCTGGAGGAAGAGAACGAGCCGAGTCTGGACGTGGACAGCATCATTGCTGAGGTGGAGAACGCCGAGAACAACAACGATGACATGGGCCTTGCCGATGAGAACGAAGAGGATGCCGAGGAGAACCCGGCAGACCTGAAGGCTGCCATGGACGAGCTGCTGGATGACCCGGTGAAGAACTACCTCAAGCAGATCGGTCAGATCCCGCTGCTGAGCGCCGAGCAGGAGGTGGAGCTGAGCCGCCGCATCCATGCCGGTGCCGAGGCTGCGCACATCCTGCAGGCAGACCGCCAGAAGTACGGCGCACCGGAGTACATCAAGAAGAACAGCGCCCGCTTCTCCTTTGAAGAGGACGAGAACAGCCGCAGCTACAACGAGGATCTGGACGAGGACAGCGAAAAGTCCGCCGAGGATGCCGAGGAAAAGGCAGA
>CAVKCU010000192.1:0-3777 GCA_963654645.1 Clostridiales bacterium
CGCTCTGCCGCTGGGCAGACTGCATCCTGCTGGACGTGATGATGCCCGGGGAGGACGGCTTTGCGGTCTGTCGGCGCATCCGCAGCCTGACCGAAGTGCCCATCCTGTTTCTGAGCGCCCGCACCGACGAGGCCGCTGTGCTGGAAGGGCTGGGCATCGGGGCAGACGACTTTTTGTCCAAGCCCTTCCGGGTGGCAGAGCTGCGGGCGCGGGTGGCGGCACATCTGCGGCGGCAGAGCCGCACCCCGGCGCACCGGATGGTGCGCAGCGGCGTAGCCTTTGACCTGACCGCCCGGAGCGCGGCGGTGGAGGGCACAGTGCTGCCCTTGACCCGCTCGGAGTATGCCATCTGCGAGTATCTGGCGCTGCACGCCGGGCAGACCTTTACCAAGGAGCAAATTTACGAAGCGGTTTTTGGTATTGACGGCACTGCGGACGACACCGCCGTGACACAGCACATCAAAAATATCCGGGCAAAGCTGCGGGCAGCGGGCGTGCCGGAGCCGGAAAAGCTGCTCAATACCGTATGGGGCGTGGGATACCGATGGAAAAGCGAAGACTGACCTCTCTGCGCAGCGTGCTGCTGCAATATCTGGTGCGCACGGCGCTGGCCTGCCTGCTGGTCGCGGTGGGGTGGCTGCTGGTGCTGCTGCTGTGGATCCAGAACAGCGGGCTGTTCCTGCCCGCGAATCAGGCCGCACAGGCCTGCCAGAAGGCCGCACAGGACGTTTTGCCAGGCATGACCGCCGAAACCTTTGACGAAACGCAGCTGGACTCCTTGTGCCGGTACGCCCTGTTTGCCGCGCCGGACAGCAGCGAGGTGCTGGCCACCAACATGGATGCCGGGCACTTGCAGCGGGCAATAGAGAACTGGCAGGGGAAAACCCGCTGGCATTTTGGATACACACAGTATTATATGACGTCAAAATTGCGGGACGGAACGGTCTGTCTGCTGCAATTTGACTATGCCGTGCCCTACGCCGACCCTGCGCTGCGGGGCGTGCTGCCGGATATGCAGACCGTGCACTGCATTCTGGGCATTCTGCTGCTGATAGGGGCAGTGGTGTGGAGCACCCACAGGACCGGGCGCTTCCTGACCCGGGAGACCGAAAAGCTGACCGCCGCAGCGCAGGCAGTGGCGCGGAAGGATCTGGACAGTGCGGTATTTTCCGGCGCGAAGGTGCGGGAGTACGAGAGCACTTTGCAGGCATTGCAGACCATGGGCGATGCACTGACCGGCAGCTTACAGAAGCAGTGGGCCATGGAGCAGCGGCAGCGGGAGCAGATCATTCAGCTGTCCCACAAGCTGAAAACGCCGCTGACCATCATCGAGGGCAACGCGGAGCTGCTGGCAGAGGATGACGGCCTGACCGCAGAACAGAAAGCGCAGGTGGAGTCTATTTTGCAGGGCGCAGAGCAGACCCGCACCTATCTTGGCAAGATCCGCGCCGAGGTGCAGACCCCGCTGCGGTATAAACGAAATGTAGAATGATAACGAAAATGGACGAATTGGAGCGGATTTTGCTGCACGCTGTTTCCCGAAAACAGTGAAAAAAGATTCCAAAACGCCGCAGGCGTTTTGGAATCCAAATAAAAATGCGTTATTCCGCTGAGAATATCCAGAGCGAAGCGGAGGATATTTAAATCGTCCAATGCAAAAGGGCTGCCGCACGTTTTGTGCAGCAGCCCTTTCATTGTTTTACTGCTTTGCCAGCTGTTTATCCAGCCATGCGGCGATGTCCGCGAAAACCTCCAGCTTGTTGGTCTCCACCAGCAGCTCGTGGCGGGCACCGGGGTAGAAGATGCTTTCAATGTTCTGCACACCGGCGTCCTTCAGGCTCTGGATGGCGCGGCGTACGCCCTTGCCCTGCTCGCCCACCGGGTCGGCATCGCCGGAGAGGAAGAGCAGCGGCAGGTCTTTGGGCATCCGTGCCAGAAAAGCCGGGTCGTGCAGGCGCAGGATGCCGCTGAACATACTGTAATAGGCGTTCAGCGTGAAGGTAAAGGTGCAGCGCTCGTCCGCCAGATACTTGTCCACTTCGGCTTGGTCGCGGTTGAGCCAGTCGTGGGTGGTGCGGCCTTCCAGCCCCTTGTTGTAGCCCATAAAGGAAAGGTTGGCGACAAAGCTGCTGCGGTAGTGCCAGCCGTGGAAGACTGCCAGCACCCGGCAAAGGGTCTTGGCAAATTTGACCAGCGCCTTGGGCTGGAAGCCGGTGCCCATGATGATGGCACCGTCCAGCTCCCTGCCATACTCGCACAGATACTGCCGGGCGTAGAAGGAGCCCATGCTGTGCCCCAGCAAAAAGTAGGGCAGGTCCGGGTACAGTTCCTTGGTAAGCACGGTCACGGCGTGCAGGTCTGCCAGCACGGCGCGGTTGCCGTCCGGCTCGGCAAAATAGCCGTAGTCCTCCTTGGTGCGGATGGAGGCACCGTGCCCCAGATGATCGTGCCCGGTGACCAGAATGCCCCGGTCAGCCAGATATTCCGCCAAGGGGCGGTAGCGGTCGATGAACTCTACCATGCCGTGGGACAGCTGCAGCACCGCCCGCACCTGTCCCTCCGGGACGCAGCGAAAGCCGTGCAGGGTGCGCCCCGGCACGGTGGAGGGAAGGGTAAAGTCGAGGAACTGACTCATGGAAGGAGCCCCCCCTTTCTGCGTTACAGTGCGCTGAGTTTGCGGCGGCAGGCGCTGCAGATGCAGTAGCCGCCGAACTGGATGGCCTGTTCGTCCACCTCGCCGCAGAAATCGCAGCTGCCGGCGGGACGGTGCTTTTTCAGGACGATGGCGTCCCCGTCCACAAAAATCTCCAATTTGGTGTCGGTGTCCAGATGCATACTGGTGCGAAGTTCCTTCGGCAGAACGATCCGTCCCAGCGAATCAATGCCGCGGACGATGCCAGTGCTTTTCATAATGTGTCATTCTCCTTCATTTTTCCTTCTTAGCAACCGCTGACACAACAGGAAAATTGTGCCAGTGTCGATAAGCTTAGTATACAAAAAATAACACCTTTCGTCAATGATTGCGTGTTAGTTCGACAAAAAACAACTTTTTGAGCGTAACAGTGGGAAAGCGGCAACCACCGATTTGAAACCCTCTCAGGCGCTCCCGCGCCAGCTCTCCCGAAGGGAGAGCCAAGCCGTAAAGTTCATCACTAAAGTATTAGGCATAATGAGGAGGCTTCCGGGCGTGCTCTTGCCTCTCCCTTTGAGGAAAGACTTCCCCCGCTCCGGGGGAAGATGTCACCGCAGGTGACAAAAGGGGGAGTGTGGCTTTGCGAAGCAAAGACGGAGAGGGCGCACGCCGGGAGAAACTCCCCCAGTCTCGCTGCGCTCGACAGCCCCCTCTGGGATGGGGCCTTTGGCATAACGGTACAGTTTCCGGCTAAAGCGCAAAGCTTCCGGGCACGCCAGAGGCTCCCTCCCCGAGGGAGCTGTCAAAACCGATAGGTTTTGACTGAGGGAGTTCGTTCCCAAAACCCACCCGTGAAAAAGTAAATCGGGAAAATCCGCAGATTTTCCCGATTTACAAATTATAAATAATTCTTCCTCTGATTATGGCCAGAGTGCAACGACGACGACCGCCGCCAGTGGCGGAAACAGGGAGGAGTTGTTGGGGCAGCGGCCAGCAAGACGCGAGTGCCGCCCAAGGCACGATGCGGATGCTGGGTGCCGCAACCCGATAAGCGGAGGTCATTTTAAATCATTTCTTCTTCAGCTGCTCTTCCAGCCCCTCGCGCGGGGTGATGTAGACGGTGGTGTACACCTCGTACAGCACCA
>CAVKCU010000193.1:0-3764 GCA_963654645.1 Clostridiales bacterium
CTTCCAGCGCCTTGATGAGGGTGGCTTCGGTGTAGCGGGCGGGGGGCTGGGTGAACTTCTGCTCGCTCTTCAGCTCCCGCAGCTTGAGCACCTGTCCCTGTTCCAGCGGGGGGAGGTTGGTCTCCTTCTTTTCCTTTTCGTCGGTGGCTTCCTCGTACAGGGCGGTAAAGCCGTCAAAGGTCACGGTGTAGCCGCTGGCCTTGAAGTGGTAATCCGCCGCACTGACGGTGACCGACACGGTGTCCTGCTGGCAGTCTGCCATCTGGCTGGCCATAAAGCGGCTCCAAATCATGCGGTACAGCTTTGCGGTGTCACCGCTGATGCTCTTGTCCACCTCGTCCGGCGTCAGGGAGGGCACAGAGGGACGGATGGCTTCGTGGGCGTCCTGTGCTGCCGTGGCGCTCTTGGTCTTCCATGTGCGCTTATAGGGGCAGATATATGCCTCGCCGTAGGCTCCGGCGATATACTCCTTGGCGGCAGCCACGGCTTCGTCCGAGATGCGCAGACTATCGGTACGCATATAGGTGATCAGACCCATCATGCCGTGCCCGGCAATATCCACGCCTTCGTACAGGGTCTGGGCGGCGCGCATGGTGCGGGTAGCCGTAAAGCCCAGCCGGCGGGAGGCCTCCTGCTGCAGGGTACTGGTGATAAAGGCCGGGGTGGGCTGCTTTGCACGCTTGCCGCGCTTGAGCTCGCTCACCACATAGCTTGCGCCCTCCAGGCCCTTTTCGATGGCGCGGGCCTCGGCCTCGTTTTTGGGCAGCAGCTTTTTGCCGTTGGCGTCCGTGGCAAGGCGTGCCACAAAGCTCTTGTGCCCTGCACCCAAGGTGGCGTCCACGTTCCAGTATTCATCGGGCTTGAAGTTTTCGATCTCCTTTTCCCGGTCGTCGATCAGCCGCACCGCCACGCTCTGCACACGGCCTGCGGACAGACCGCGGCGCACCTTGCGCCACAGAAACGGGCTGAGCTTGTAGCCCACCAGACGGTCCAGCACGCGGCGTGCCTGCTGGGCGTTGAACAGATCTTCATCAATGGCGCGGGGGTGGGACATGCCCTCCTTCACGCCCTTTTTGGTGATCTCGTCAAAGGTGACGCGGTTGGGCTCGTGGGGGTCCAGCCCCAGAATGTTTGCCAGATGCCAGCTGATGGCTTCGCCTTCGCGGTCCGGGTCGGTCGCAAGCAGCACGCCGTCGGCGTGTTTGGCCTTGCTCTTCAGTTCCTTGATGAGCTTTTCCTTACCTTTGATGCTGATGTATTGCGGGGTATAGCCATGCTCCACATCAATGCCCAGCTGAGATGCGGGCAGGTCGCGGATATGACCCATGCTGGCGGTGACCTCGTAGTCATCGCCCAGATATTTGCCGATGGTTTTCGCCTTTGCAGGCGACTCCACGATAACCAGTTTCGCCATTTCTTCTTTTCTCCTCTATCTGCAACGTGCCCCCAAGGGGATGCACGGTCATTCGCTCATATTATTGTACCACAGCTGTTGTGTGCTTTACCAGCGGAAATATTCCACAATTTTACCGCAGCACATACCGCTGCCCCGGCTGCTTGTACACCCGGCCGGTGAGTTCCAGCTTCATCAGGGTGCCCAGCAGCGCGGACATGGGCAGGCCGGTGCTCACGCACAGCTCCTCGATGCCCACAGGCTTTGGCCCGATGCCCGCCAGCACCCGGCGTTCGGTATCGCTCAGGGGCGCAGGCTGCTTTGCGGCAGCCGGTGCCGCCTGCCGGGTGTGCAGGCCCAGCGCCGCCAGCAGGTCAGCTGCACCTGCCACCGCCCGGGCGCGCCCATCCCGCAGCAGGCCGTTCGTGCCCGCCGAGTTGGGAGAATAGATGCTGCCCGGCACAGCGTACACCGGCTTGCCGTAGCGCTCGGCGTGGGCAACGGTGGACATGGTGCCGCTTTTTTCCCGCGCTTCCACCACCAGTATGGCAGAGGAAAGTGCCGCGATAAGCCGGTTGCGCTGCAAAAAGCAGATAGGACCAATATATTCACTGTAGGGCGGGTACTCGCTGATGACGCAGCCCTTTTGCTCGATCTTCTGCCGCAAGGCGGCATTGGCTGCCGGGTAGGTGCGGTCGATGGGCACGCCCATCACCGCAATGGTGGGACAGTCGTGCTTCACCGCCGCCCGGTGTCCGGCGCTGTCCAGCCCATCGGCCAGACCGCTGACGATAACAGCCCCGTTTTTTGCCAGTTCGCCGCCGATATCTGCCGCCGCGTTCAGGCCGTATTCCGTGGGCTTGCGGCTGCCCACGATGCCCACCGCCCCGGGCTCGTTGAGCCAGCGGGGGTCGCCGGTGCAGTAGAGCACCAGCGGCATATCCGGGATGCGGGAAAACGCCAGCGGGTAGTCCGGGTCGTCAAAGGGCAGGATGCGCACCCGCAGGGCATCGCACTGCATCACCAGCGTGTGGAAGCCTTCTGCATCCAGCTGCGCCGCCCGCTTAAAGGCTGTATCTCCTGCCGCCTGTCGGAATTCCTCGGTCTCCCGCGCTTCCCATGCCTCCTGTGCGCCGCCAAAGGCATCCAGCACCTTTCCGGCGTGGAGACTGGCGGGTCCCAGCACCTGCGACAGCCACAGCCAGCACAGCAGCGGGTCGGGTGCAGGCTCCGGCGGGAACAGGCTGGTCTGCCCGGTCACAGGCTCTCCTCCCGGAAATGCCACAGCAGGATGCTGCCCGCGATGCCGGCGTTCAGGCTTTCCACCCGGTCGGTCATGGGAATGCGCACCGTGCTGTTGCAGGCAGCGATGGTCTCATCGGTCAGACCCTGTCCCTCGCTGCCGATGACCACGCAGACGCCGCCGGGATACCCGGCCTTTGCCGCGCTGAGCGGCTGGGACTGGTACAGCGCCGCCGCAAGGCAGGTGATGCCTTTTTCCCGCAGCAGGGCGATGGCCTGCGGCATGGCGCCGGTCTCGATGACCGGGATACGCACTGCCGCACCCATGGAAGCGCGCAGGGTCTTGGGGGCGTAGACGCTGGCGCAGCCCTCGCTCAGGATGACGCCGTCAAAGCCAAAAGCCGCCGCGCTGCGCAGCAAAGTGCCCACATTGCCGGGGTCCTGCACCCGCTCCAGCGCCAGATACCGCCCGCCGGGGCGCACCTCCTCCAAGGTGTGCACCGGGGTGCGGAACACCCCGAACACCCCCTGATGGGTGCCCACGTCTGCCAGCTTGTCTGCCACATGATCCTCTACCAGATAGTGCTCGCCCGGCAAAGCGGCAAGCTCCGGGCATTTTTCCAGCGCATTTTCGGTATAAAACAGGGTCTCCAGCTCTGCGCCCCGGGCAAGCTCCGGGCACAGCTTGCGTCCTTCTGCCAGAAAGCGCTCCTCGGTACGGCGGAACGCTGCACTGGAAGCAAGGCGGCAGGCGTATTTTACTTTTGCATTTTCCCGGCTGGTGATCTTTTCGTCCATGAGTCCCTCCCGAACAGGTGTGTATACTTTTGCTTTGGATACAATAGAAAAAGGGC
Organism: Clostridiales bacterium; assembly: GCA_963654645.1. GTDB lineage: Bacteria > Bacillota > Clostridia > Oscillospirales > Ruminococcaceae > Faecalibacterium. Next base: position 3,490 of record CAVKCU010000193.1, read on the forward strand.
AGCGTCTGCCGCAGATTTCTGCGGCAGGGCGCTGCCCCGTTGCCTTGTTTCCCTGGCCGCAAAAAATGCCCGGATACAAAACGGACGCCCGCGTATACGCGCGGGCGTCACGATGCAAGGTCTTTATCAGGCGTTCTTCACGGTCTCGACCAGAGCGGCAAAGCTCTGAGGATCGTTGATGGCCATCTCGGACAGCATCTTGCGGTTCAGCTCGATGCCTGCCTTCTTCAGGCCAGCCATGAAGGTGGAGTAGTTCATGCCCAGAGGACGAACTG
>CAVKCU010000194.1:0-3755 GCA_963654645.1 Clostridiales bacterium
CGTGGGACATATTGGAAAGGAAGGTGCTCTTGGCGCGGTTGGCGGTCTCGGCGGCGGCAACGGCATTGGAAAGCGCCTGATTCACCTGCTTGTCGGCGGTGCGGTCGGACATGACAAGGATATACTTGGTCCTGCCCTCCACCTCGCTGCCCATGGCGATGATATGGAACCAGCGGCGCTCCCGGGTCTCCAGATGCTCATACTCGTGGTCCCATTCGCGCTGCTGCCCGCTGAGAAGCCCTTCCAGATAGTTTTTGTCGCGGTCCGGGGAGTCCTTCGGGTGCAGCTCTGCCAGAACGCGGGCATCCCGCCGGGCCTCTTTCCACGGGATGCCCAGCAGGCGCTCGATGTTCGGGCTGACGTAATCCACTTTGGTGGTCTCTGCGTCCAGCATCAGGAAAACATCATCCACGTTCAGCGAAAGCTTCTGGAACAGCTCGTCCCGGTACGAGATCTCGGTATTCTTCCGGCGCAGAGTGAGATGGCTTCTGCGCAAAATGAGCAGAATGATCAGCACCGCAATGCCTGCGGCGATGCCCGCCACGATCTGCACCGTATGGAACCACAGCTTATCCAGACTGGCATTGACGATGCTGACCGGCACAAGCCCCAGCATCGTCCAGCTCTGGACCGCCGTGCCCTCGTAGACCAGATAATAGCTGATGCCGCCCAGCTTTACCTTCAGGTTTCCGCTGCTGCCCTGCGCAAAGGCACTGGACAGCTCCATGATCTGCTCCTCGGCAAGATCAGAATGGTCGCGCAGCATCGCAATGAAGTTGTAAACGGTTTCCGTGCGGTTCACAGAGTTGTCGATGACCACCCGCCCGTCCGGGTAGATGACATAGTTGCTGGCATTGCCCTGAAAGGCAGAGTTGTCCAGCAATTGCAGCACCGCATCATTATAATAGGCGATGGCAATGGCATCGTAGGCAAAGCCACGGTAGCTGCCCTGCGTTTTGGGGCAGATGAACACAAGCATCTGGGGCTTGCCGGGCAGCGCCGCATTCACAACGATATCCGTGCCCTCGGAGAGCTTTTCGTCCAGATTTGTCTGCAAGCCAAGGTAGCCGGTCTCCCCGGTCACGGTCATGTAGTTGCCGTCATAGGAAAGGAAGTAGAAACCGGCAAAGCCGGTCGCCTGCTGTGCATCCTCGATATATGCCTGAATTTCATCCTCATCCGAGGTGTTTTCCAGAAAACCGTTGTACAGATGCAGATAGGTCACGTTTTTGCGCACCATCTCGCTGAGCATATTGTTGGATTTGTGCAGCACCTCCTGCAGATGCGAGGTGCTTTCCTGATAGATGGTCTGCGACACAAACGAGGCGTACTGAATGCTGAAAACGGCTACCAGCAAGACCAGCAAAAGGATGGCACAGGCGGCAGAGAGCCATTTTTGCCGGGGATGGCAGCTGCGCTTGGATTTGTGCTTTTCGTCTGCCATTCCTCTCACCTCAGTGTCATATAGTTTTCAGACTCTGCAAGCGCGGCGCCGCCGCCGGAGACGTAATCGCGCCATGTGTTTTTCACCCATGCATCTCCGTCCGCAGACGCGCCGCTTTCGTTTGCAAGCAGCGCATCCATCTGCTTTGACGTTGCCAAGCAGGTCACGGTAACGGTGTCGTCATCCCCCAGCGGCTGTCCGTTCCGGGTGATGCCGGTCAGGGTATAGCTGCCGCTTGCCTCTTTTACCTCCACGGCAATGCCGCTGACCACCGGCAGAGAGCCGCGGTTGAAGGGTACAAAGCCACCCTCGCAGCCTTCCACATAAGCGCGGACAAGTTCTTTCAGCTGGGCACCGGTCATGGTGCGCTGGCGGGACATCAAGCCGTTGGGCATGATCATGGAAGCCGCCATCTTCTTGGTGTAGTCCGCCTGCAGCACACTGCCGGTAAAGCTGTTTGCGGTGGCAAGCAGCACATCCGTGCCGTACACGCCGCGCAGCGTGTTTGCCATAACGGAGAAGGCAGCGTTGCCGCCGTTTGCGTGGAACACATTGGAATAACGCTTCCCGGAGGTCAGCACGGTTTCATCCGCAGCGGGCGCTTCCTCGGCAAGAAGCTGGGTATTGAACGCCTGATACGCCTGCTTGGCGGTAAGCTTGCCCGCGATCATCTGGGAGACCACATCCTTGGAAACGGCAAAGAAATCGTTGGAGGCAATGCGGATATACATGTGGTTTTCTTCCACCACATCGCGCACGTCCTTCATATACTTAGTCAGGCGCAGGCTGACGTTCTGGCTGTAGCTCAGCACGTCCTGTCCGTCGGCAACGATGCGATTCTGCGCATCCTCAGAGAGCATGACGTTCAGCACCTTCATGGCTATTTCGCGGCGCGCGGAGTCCTGTTCCAGGTTCTGATTCAGGGCGATCTGGAAATACGGGGTGGTCATGATCCACTTTTCGCCGTTCTGGCTGAAGAAGGGCAGAAAGGTGGTGTCGATGCCCTCGTCCTGAAACATCTTTACGCCGGCAGAGCTGCCAAAGTACATGGCAACTTTCCCGTTCCGGAACAGGTTCATCACGTCATCGTAGGTATGCGCAAGGTCGTCTGCGGTCAGGCCAGTATCCTGAATGAACTGCTCCATCCGCTCAAAGGCTCCCGGCCACACGGCATTGTCCAGACCCACCCGCACGGTGCTGGCGGGGTCACTGTAAGCGGTGCGCCACTTGCGCCCTTCCGTAGTGGTAAGCTCGGCAGCAGAAAGCCCCTGCAGGGTCTCCATGCAGGTGTAGTCGTAGGCATAATCGGCGGTAAAGCCGCGGATGCCTACCTTTTCAAACGCCTGACAGGCGGAAACAAAGCTTGCGTAATCGGTGGGCAGGGGGATATCGTACTGCTCAAAAAGGCTGCGGTTGACCACAAAGCCGTGGGCATCCGCACAGACCGGCAGCCAGTTCACGCTGCCGTCCTCGTTTTTAAAGCTGTTGAGGTAGGTGTTGTACACAGCGCCTGCCTCGTTGGTCAGGGCAAGGTTCATCAGGCTGTCCTTCAAGGGAGCAGCATCGTGCAGCGAGAACCGGCAGCAGGTGATGATATCCGGCAGACCGCCGTTTTCCTGCAAAAACTTGTAAAAATCCAGATCGTTGTTGCCTACGATGAATTCAACATTTACGTCCGGCAGCTGCGACTGAATATAAGGCGCATAGGTCTCATACAGGCTATTGGTCCACAGATAGACCCGAATGGTCTGGGCGTCTTCCTGCTCCTGTGCCTTTTCTGTACTTTTTATGCTGCATCCGGTCAGCAGAGATAGCCCCATCACCAGTACCACAAGCACGGAAAGAAGGCGGCGCAATGCGCTTTTGTTTATCAAATCATTCTCCTCACAATTCTTGGGCGGATGCCGTTTTTCGTCAAAGCTGCTATGGTTTACTTGTCGTACATCACCGCCCGCAAGCGTGTGCTCTGCAGAACCCGCCCACGGAAATGATGCCGCTATGATTTGCGTGCGTCCTGTTTTGCAATCTCCAATACCGCACAAAAGCTCTTCAAAAGCCTTTGGAAAGGCCCAGGCACAGCACGACAGTAGCATGCAATTATTTTATCACGATAGCAACAGGTTTTCAACAAAAAATGGCTTTGGAGAAGCGTCGCTGTGACTTTGGAGCAGCGTCGCTGCCTGACCGTTGCCCAGACTGCGGCAAAACGGACTATCAGAGCAGACCTTTCATTCGCCCGGCAACCAAAAAAGAAGTGCAAGGGCAATACCGCACAAATGAGTTGGTGCGGAGGCGAATGAATTTTTCGTCA
>CAVKCU010000195.1:0-3743 GCA_963654645.1 Clostridiales bacterium
GCGTGGATGTATTCCATTGCCTGTTCGTAGTTCATAGATACTGCCTCGATTCAAGGAATAATTTCGGAACACCGGAGCGTTTACCAACGCTCCGGTGTTCCATTTTCACAGCTTTCTTACTTCTTTGCCAGCTTCATCAGGCTGCGGTTTTCCAGCAGGATGCGCAGCAGCACGGTGTTCACGGCGCTCAGGATGAGGGCGTTGGGGATGCGCACCGCCAGCGTTGCCCACGGGTAGCCGTAGAACAGGCGCAGCGCCAGCGAGGTGATGACCATGGAGCCCACAAAATGCCCCAGCAGCACGCTGGCTGCCAGCCGCAGGTTGGTGGAAAGGCGGTTCAGCTTCTGCCATGCAAAGCCCGCCACTAAACCGATGGCACCCGCGCCCAGCGTGATGAGCGGATTGATGGCGTAGCCCGCCAGCACACCGCCGATGATATCGGCTACTGCGCCCACCGCAAAGCCTGCGCCGGGGCCGAACACCACTGCCGCCAGCAGCACCGGCAGACTGCCCAGATTGAACCGGACGAAGCCGGTGGAGATGCTCAGCACCCGGCTGAACACGATGCTCATGGCTACCAGCAAAGCCAGCATGGTCAGGGTACGCACCGAGGTTTTTTTGTCGTTCATCGTAGTTGTCCTCCTTAAAAAGGAACAGCAGGCAGGACGCAAAAACGCCCTCCCCTGTGACAGACCGCACAAAGGAGGGCGTGAATTCCAACAACCTTCACTTTCGGGCAAAAGCCGCAGACGGCTCTCGCCTGCACCCAAGTCCATGCAGCAGCGGGATGCAGACCCTGCACCGCGGTCAAAGCCTTCGTCCGCAGCACAACTCCCCGTTGATGCGGCACTTAACGCGCAGGGTCTTACTCTGTTGATGATGCCATTATAATCCTTTTTTTGCCGCTCTGCAAGCACCCAAACAGACATCTTTGCCAAAGGAGCGTTTTTATTTTTGGCAGTGTTGTATAAACGTAGGACTTTTGCCCGCCTGTATCCCTCTTTTCTTTTGGCGCAGAACGTGGTAAGATGAACACAAGATACCATAGGGGGAACTGCCCCGGAAAGGAATTTTCCATGAAATTCAGCGAAATGACCTATACCCGCCCGGATATCGGTGCCCTGCTGGCACGGTGCAAACAGCTTGCCGCCAAGGCTGCCGATGCCCCGGACGGCGACGCCCTCATTCAGGTGTACTACGAGCAGAGCCGCGCCTTTGCAGACTACACCACCGCCTCCCAGCTGGCGAACATCCACTACACCTGCGACACCCGCGATGCCTACTGGAAGGCCGAGCAGGACTTTTTTGATGCCAACGGCCCCGCTGTGACCAACGCCAGCGTGGAGATCAGCCGGGCATTTCTGGCAAACCCCCATGTGGATGCCCTTACCGAGCACTTCGGCACCACCTGTGTGGCGGGCATGAAGAACGCCGTGCTGGGCATGGACGACCGCACCGTGGAGCTGCAGCAGCAGTTCAACGCGCTGGTCAGCCAGTACCAGCAGATCTACGGCGGTGCGCTGGTGGAGCTGGACGGCAAGCAGCTGACCATCCCCCAGCTGGGTCCCTATAAAGAGGATCTGGACCCCGCCGTGCGCCGCGCTGCCTACGAAGCCGAGGCCGGTTACTTTGACGCCCACCGGGACGAGCTGGACGCACTGTACACCAAGATCGTCAAGAACCTGAACCGTCAGGCCGAGGTGCTGGGCTATAAGGATTACAGCGAGCTTTCCTATGTGCGCATGAACCGCATCGGCTACGGACAGGCCGAAATTCAGGCCTTCCGGGATCAGGTGGCAAGGGACGTTGTGCCCGAGCTGCAAAAGGTGATGGCCATGCGCGCCAAGCGCACCGGCATCACCCACCCCACCTTTACCGACCTGCCCATCATCTTCAAGGACGGCAACCCCAAGCCTATCCCGGGCTATCAGGCACGCATGGACGCCGCCCGCACCATGTACCACGAGCTGAGCCCCGAGACCGCCGAGTTCATCGACTTTATGCAGGACAACGAGCTGTTTGACGTGGAAAGCCGTCCCGGCAAGATGTCCGGCGGCTACATGACCAGCCTGCCCAGCTACAAGGCACCCTTCATCTTTGCCAACTGGAACGACACCTCCGGCGATGTGGACGTGCTGACCCACGAGTGCGGTCACGCCTTTGAGGGCTATGTGGCGGAGCGCGACCCCAACGTGCCCGCCGATCTGGAATGCCCCGCCATGGAAAGCGCCGAGATCCACTCCATGGCGATGGAGTTCCTCACCGCGCCGTGGCATCACCTGCTGTTCGGCAAGGACACCGAAAAGTACGCCCTGCTCCACGCCGAGGACAGCTTTGTGTTCCTTGCCTACGGCTGCGCCGTGGACGAGTTCCAGCACATCATGTACCAGAACCCCGACCTGACCCCCGACCAGCGCAACGCCGAGTGGCTCAAGCTGGAAAAGAAGTACCGCCCGTGGATCGATTTTGCCGATCTGCCCTTCTATGGCCGCGGTGCAGGCTGGCAGCGTCAGCTCCACATCTATGAGTGCCCGTTCTACTATATCGACTACTGCCTGTCCACCATGGCAGCGCTGCAGTTCTTCCTGCTGAGCCTTGACGACCACAAGGACGCATGGCAGCGCTATCTCAAGCTGGTGCGCCGCGCCGGTCTTGCCAGCTACACCGAGCTGCTGCAGACCGCCGGGCTGAAGGTGCCCTTTGCAGAGGGCAGCGTCAAGGGCATCGCCCAGCAGATGACCCGCTGGCTGGAAGAGCATCAGGTGGACTAAAGGCAAGCGAAAGTCGTTTCGTGACAGCGTCAGGGCGTTTCGTGTCAGTTTTCTTGCTTTTCCGCCGGGCTGCGGTATACTGAAGCCAGAAATCCCCTTCAAAAATGGAAAGGAGAAATGACTTATGAGATCATCCCGTTTGTTCCGGCGTGTTGTTGCCGGTTTATGCGCTGCAGCCATGCTGTGCGGCGGCATGGCTGCAGCGGCTGCTGCACCTGCACTGCCCGCTGCTCCCGCTGCGGTAGAGGCTACCAACGCCTCCCCCAGCGATGCCGAGCTCAAGGCTGCTTTTTCCAAGTTCACCGTCACCTACGACGAGGAGACCGGCGGCTGGGATCTTTCCTCTCCGAAGGAGCAGGCCAGCATGGCAAAAAAATCCTGCGGGCTGTACCCCTATATGTTCGTACAGGACGACGGTATTGCCTTTAACATGATCCTGACCTACGTAGGCAGCAAGAAGCTGGACATCAAAACGGTCAACGTGACCGCCGATGACAATATGTACACCTTCACCTGTGACGAAGAGTACGGCGGCGGCTACGATCAGGATCTGGGCTGCTGGTTCGATCTGGAGCTGTTCCAGCTGAGCGACGACGAGATCAGCTGGCTGAGCGAGTGGCTGAACGCTAAGAGCGTCACCGCCGTGTTCGTCGGTCGGGACGGCACCACCCAGAGCTACACCCTGACCAAGGAGAACCGCACTGCCATTCAGGAAATGGTCACCGCCTACAACCTGATGCTCTCCTCTACCGTGGAGCAGTGCGACCCCATCCTGACCAGTCTGGCAAAGTAAAAGCATTTATAGAGGATCCGGAGCGTTTGCGGGTGCTCCGGATCCTTTTTTTCGCAAAAATTTTATTTTTTGCAAAAAACACTTGCAAAGCAGGTCAACCTGTGCTATACTAATCGAGCTGTGATGTGCTGCTATAGCTCAGTTGGTAGAGCGCATCCTTGGTAAGGATGAGGTCTCCA
>CAVKCU010000196.1:0-3739 GCA_963654645.1 Clostridiales bacterium
TCCGGTGCGCGTATCATCGTCACCCTGCTGCACGAGATGCAGAAGCGTCCCGAGGCCAAGAAGGGTCTGGCTACCCTGTGCATCGGCGGCGGCATGGGCACCGCAGTGGTGTTCGAGAAGTGCTGAACGCCTGAGAAAAGAGCATAAAAAAAGGAACCGCCTGCGGGCGGTTCCTTTTTTGCCCCAAAAGTGCGCCAGAATGGGATTTCCCCGCAATTTTTTTGAAAAAAGCCGTTGACGGGGGGAGACAAGTGTGGTATAGTGGGCATTACCTGTGAGTGGGTGCTTTCTTTTTGCGCGCTTTTTCGCTTCAGGCGCGCAGGGGGAAAACGTCCGGCAGGGAGGCAAAAGGTCTTCCCGTACAGGGGAGAACCAATCTAATAAGGAGGTGCCGTTAATGCGCGTGAAGATCACCCTGAGATGCAACGAGTGCAAGCAGAGAAACTACAACACGATGAAGAACAAGAAGAATACCCCTGACAAGCTTGAGCTGAACAAGTATTGCCCCTTCTGCAGAAAGCACACCGTCCACACCGAGACTAAATAATCGGAAGGAGAATTTGTGATGGCTGAAGAGAAAAAGGTCAGTAAGGATCGCGGCAAGTGGTTCCGCGAGATGAGAAGCGAGCTGAAGAAGGTCGTATGGCCTGACGGCAAGACTACCGCCAAGAACACGGGCACCGTTCTGCTGTGCTCCCTGATCGTGGGCGCCGCTATCTGGATCTTTGATGCAGTGGCAGTGCTGGCGGTGGATACCCTTATCGGTCTGTTCGCCTGAGGAACGGGAGCATGGCTGATAACGCAAAGTGGTATGTAGCACATACCTATTCCGGCTATGAAAACGCGGTCAAGGCCGCCATCGAGAAGTCCGTCGTCAACCGCGGCATGGAGGACATGATCCACAAGATCGAGATCCCCCTGGAAACGGTGACGGAGGTGACGGAAACGGGCGTGATGAAGGAAGTCCAGCGGAAGGTATTCCCCGGCTACGTCCTCATCAAAATGGTCATGACCGACGATACCTGGCATCTGATCCGCAACATCCGCGGCGTCACCGGCTTCGTGGGCGAGGCAAACAAGGCCATCCCCCTGACCGAGGACGAGGTGGCGGCGCTGGGCGTGGAGAAGCGCGAGATCGTCGTGCTGTACCACGTGGGCGACACGGTGCGCATCACCGAGGGCCCGCTGTCCAGCTTCACCGGCACGGTGGAGGAGATCGAGCCGGAGAAGAACAGGGTGCGCGTGGTCGTATCCATGTTCGGACGCGAAACACCTGTTGATCTCGAGCTGGATCAGGTCGAGGTCAGCGCCAACTGAGCGCGCCGACAGGACGCGCCTGCCGGAGCTTTCCGGCGCAAGTGGGAGAGACGCTGCGCGTCTCGCCAAGCGGCAACTGTATCCCCGCCGCTACCACATTATATTGAAGGAGGTGCCTACGAATGGCACAGAAAGTCGTTGGATACGTAAAACTGCAGATCCCCGCGGGCAAAGCAACTCCCGCACCTCCCGTTGGCCCCGCTCTGGGTCAGCACGGCATCAACATCGCTGCCTTTACCAAGGAGTTCAACGAGCGCACCAAGAATGACATGGGTCTGATCATCCCCGTGGTCATCACCGTGTACGCTGACCGCTCCTTTAGCTTTGTCACCAAGACCCCTCCCGCGGCTGTCCTCATCAAGAAGGAGTGCAACATTGAGTCCGGTTCCGGCGTTCCCAACAAGGAGAAGGTCGCCACCATTTCCAAGGCCTCCATTCAGAAGATCGCCGAGCTGAAGATGCGCGACCTGAACGCCGCGTCTCTGGAAGCTGCCATGAGCATGATCGCCGGTACCGCCCGCTCCATGGGCGTCGTGGTCGGCGAGTAAGGAGGGTGTAAGAAATGTTTAGAGGTAAGAAATATCAAGAGAGCGCCAAGCAGATCGACAAGACCATGCTGTATGACCCCAAGGAGGGTATGGAGCTGATCTGCAAGACCGCTTCCGCCAAGTTCGACGAGACCGTGGAGCTGCACGTCAAGCTGGGCGTGGACTCCCGTCATGCTGACCAGCAGGTGCGCGGCGCCATCGTGCTGCCCAACGGCACCGGCAAGTCCGTCCGCGTTCTGGTGTTCGCCAAGGGCGACAAGGCCGAGGCTGCCAAGGCCGCCGGCGCTGACTACGTGGGCGAGATGGATCTGGTCGAGAAGATCCAGAAGGAGAACTGGTTTGACTTCGACGTGGTCGTCGCCACTCCCGATATGATGGGCGTCGTCGGCCGTCTGGGTAAGGTTCTGGGCCCCAAGGGTCTGATGCCCTCCCCCAAGTCCGGCACCGTGACTCCCGATGCTGCCAAGGCCGTTATGGAAGCTAAGGCCGGTAAGGTCGAGTACCGTCTGGACAAGACCAACATCATCCACTGCCCCATCGGCAAGGTTTCCTTCGGTGCTGACAAGCTGTTCGAGAACTATTCCGCTCTCATCGGCGCCATCATCAAGGCCAAGCCCGCCGCTGCCAAGGGCCAGTATATCAAGTCCTGCGTGGCTGCTTCCACCATGGGCCCCGGCGTGAAGATGAACGCCAACAAGCAGCTGTGATTTTTGTGGGGGTCGGCGGTATAGCCACCGATACGCACCCCGCCGGCATATTTTCCGCCCTGCCGCGTTAAAGGCTTTTGAAATACACAAAGTATTCCTGCAAGCCTTTGCCTTGCATGGCGAAGAATCTGCCCGCCGGTCTGCATATCGGTTTCTATCCCTTGACCCCGCGATGTCCTCGGGAAAGACCGGGGACAGACGTGAAAATATTGTTATCTTGGGCTTGACAAGCTGTGAAGCTCTGGATATAATATTGGTTGCGTTCCAAAGACAGCAGGTGGCGTCAGCCGTAAGTCCTGCCGAGGATGGCAAATCATTCTGATTGCTTTTACCGTCCTCATGTCCTTTGGCATGAGGATGGTTTCCTTTTTGAACGCACCGACAATTCTAACGGAGGTGAAATCAAAGAATGCCCAACGCAAAGGTTCTGTCTGAAAAGCAGGCGATCGTGGCGGCGCTGACCGACAAGCTGCAGAATGCGGCTGCCGGCATCATCGTTGATTACAAGGGCATCACCGTGGCGGAGGATACCGAGCTGCGTGCTGAGTGCCGTAAGAACAACATTGAATACGCTGTCATCAAGAACACCCTGCTGCGTTTCGCTTTCAACAACTGCGGTCTGAACGAACTGGACGATCAGCTCAACGGTACCACTTCTCTGGCTATCTGCGCTGATGATCCCGTCGCTCCCGCTCGCGTGATGGCGGACTACGCTAAGAAGCTGAAGGACAAGTTCGAGATCAAGGGCGGCTTCATGGAAGGCAAGGTCGTCTCCATGGACACCGTGAACGCTCTCGCGTCCATCCCCGCGCTGCCCGTGCTGCAGGCTCAGGTTCTGGGTACCATGCTGGCTCCCATTTCCGCTCTGGCTTGCGTGCTGAAGCAGATCGCCGAGAAAGACGGCGCGGCTGCCGAGTAATTCGATGCCGGTTCCCCTGCGGGTGGATGCCCGCCACATAACTTTACAAAAATCTCAAAAATAGGAGGCTATCACAATGTCTGAGAAGATTACTGCTATGATCGAAGAGATCAAGGGTTTGACCGTCCTGGAGCTGTCCGAGCTGGTGCACGCTCTGGAGGAGGAGTTCGGCGTTTCCGCCGCTGCCATGGCTGCTCCCGCTGCCGGCGCTGCTGCTCCCGCTGCTGAGGAGAAGACCGAGTTTGACG
>CAVKCU010000197.1:0-3730 GCA_963654645.1 Clostridiales bacterium
GCTGGAATCCTTGCCGATGTGACCGCCCACCATCTCACTGGAAGAGCAGCCCACCACAAGCACATCTCCCTTTTTCAGCTTTGCCGCAGCTACCAGCTCGGTCATTGCCTGCCGCGCTTCGGTCTCGATCTGTTTTGCAAATGCTTCGGTCATACAAAAACACCTCGCTTATCGGTTTGCAGCCAGCAGGCTGTCCGTCCCTGCCGCACCGAAATATACTTTACTTTCCACCGGACACACCGCCGCGCAGCTGTCCTGTGCAAGACCGGTAAAGGTCTGCTCCCAAGTCCCGGTTGCAAGGCTTACCGCCTCGGCGCAGGGGGCGTCTGCCGTGCGCCGGAACAGCCGCTCCTGCGTATTCTGCCCCGCCCGCAGGGCGATGCCCCGCAGCAGGGTGCTGTCCGCGTTCTTTTCCAGCCAGCTGCTGCGCGTCCAGCGGTAGCTGATGTACAGCGTGCCGTCCGTATCCGCAGCCAGCGCACCGGGATAGCCCGGCAGAGCGGCAAAGGCGGCGGTGCAGCCCCGTCCCCCGGCGGTCAGTTCCCGGGCAGCGGCATCCACCGCCCAGATGCAGCGGCTGCCGAGGTCGGAGACATACAGGGTGCTGCCGTCCGGGCTGAGCGCCAGACCCGCAGCGCCTGCCACCCCGCCCAGCACCTTTTCCACCGTGCGGGCGGCGGGGTCGTACACATACACACAGCCGGTGGCGGTGTGCGCCAGCAGCTCGGTGCGCAGGGCGCTTTCCAGCCCGTTCTCCGCACCTGCCGCCGCAGCCACCGCAAAGTACACCTTGCCCGCCGGGCTCACCTCCACAGCAGATACTGCCCCCAGCGGCGCACCATCCAGCTGGGTGACCACCTGCTCCACCGCTGCGCCCCAGCTGTCGTGCTTTGCGCGGCACAAAGTGCCCCCGGCGGCGGTCAACTGTGTCAGCCACACATCCCCGGCGGCATCAAAGGCAAAGCCGGTCAGCTCGCCTTCCACGCTCAGGATGGCGGCAGAGTGTCCGCCATCGGTGCGCACAAGGTCGCTGGTGCGCTTTTTCAGCGCACCACCGTTCCACGCGGCGGCATACAATAGGCCGTCCTTTGCGCGAATGCAGTCCACGCCCTGATACTCCCCCAGCGCCAGCCGGTCTTTCCGGTCGGCGGAAACTGTCGTCTGCATTGCGCCGGTCTCCTGCCGGAGGTCGGGGGCTTTATAGGCTTGCGGCGGGGTGTCGATGGGACGGAAGCCCAGCACATACACCAGTGCCAGCAGGATGCCCACCCCGAACACGGTGCTTGCGGTGCGGAACCGCTTGAGCATGGCATCCCGCTCGACAGCCATCTGGGCGGCATACTCCGCCCGGCGGCGCGCCGCCATGGCGTTGGCGCGGTTGGCACGGCGCATCCACCGGTCCACGAACAAAGCCACCCGCGGCCCCACCGTGAGGGACGCAATGGCAAGTATGAGCAAAAATTCGATCAGTCCGATTCGCATAAGCGCTTTTCCTTATCTCTGAAAAACCTGCGGACAGCACACTGTCCTTTATCGCTAAAGTATAGCATTCCTGCGCAAAAAGGGCAAGCGGGGCAAAAAAGAACTGCCACACAACATCGTGCAGCAGTTCCACATACTTTATCTTGTCTCGATCGGGCGGGTGATCTGATCCCCGCTGCGGGTCACGAGGGAACCGGCGGGCACTTCGCCCCGGATAACGCAGCCCGCGCCGATGACGCAGTTGTCGCCAATGTTCGTGCCCTTGAGCAGCACCACATCCGAGGCGACCCAGCAGTTGCGCCCCACCGTGATACTGCCCGCATCGCACACCCGGCTGACCCCCTCTTCCCGGCTGAAGCGGTGGTTGTTGTCAAAGATCTTCACCCCCGGACCGAAAAGGGTGTCATCGCCGATGTCGACCCTGCCAAGGCAGCTGATGACTGCGCCGTCGTTGAAGTAGACCCGGTTGCCGATGTTCAGCCGGGCGGCATAGCCGACTGTGATAAACACCCGTCCGTCGCTTTCCACCCGGTCGCCCAGCGTCACATGGGCGCCGCGGCTCAGCCGCAGCTTCAGCGGCTTATCCAGCAGGATGCTGTGCCCGGGCTGCAACCCCCGGCAGACAGCCCGCAGCAGCTGCAGCCGGCAGCCGTTGCGCAGGCGGCGGCGTCTTTCCCGCAGCCAGCGGGGTCCGCACTGCCGCAGCCACATACACCAGCGCCCTGCCGCGGTACAGTTGAAACGTCTGCGCAGCAGGCTTGCCTTGCTGCCGTTCTGCCAGCTGCCGCAGCAGTAGTGGATGCCGAAGGTGCGCCGGGTGCGGTGCATCCGCTCGGTCACATAATCATAGGGCGAAAAGCAGTCGGTGGGCAGCACCAGAAAGCCGTCCAGCTCCTGCTGCTCGTTTTTCTGCTGTAAGCCAGCCTTGGTAAAAAGCGGGGTATCCCGCTGGGTGCAGGCGCGCAGATCCGGCTCGCCGTTTTTCTGCAGAAAGGCGGTATTGCGGTAGACTTCCAGCATTTTGCCGATCATCCCGCAGCCCGGCTCTGCGCCCACGCCGGAGCCGGTGTTCACCAGCAGCGTCCGGCCGTGGGGCGTCGGTGTGCTGCGCTCCATGCCGATAAAACCTTTATACTCCAGCAGCTCATCCAGCGGGCGCACCAGCTCCACGTCCGTGTCCAGATAGATGCCGCCGTACTCGTACAGCACCGCCAGCCGCACATAGTCCGACACAAAGGCATATTTCTTTGCCGCATACGCCTGCTGTGCATAACGGCTTGTGCTGACATCAAAATTCTGCTCGTTCCACTCGATGATCTTGTAGTCCGGGCAGTATTTCTTCCAGCTTTCCATACATCTGCGGCTCTCCGGGCTGATGGGTCCGCCCCCGAACCAGCAGTAGTGGATGATCTTGGGAATGCTCATGACCGTTCCTCCTCTTTCACCGCAAACACCCCAGTCTCTACGACTTTATTTTACAAAAGTCTGTGTTTTCTTGTCAAGTTTTCCCAGCGTATTTTTCTGCGCTTTCCTGCAAAAAGATTGCCGCCCCGGCGCCCTGTGTGGTATACTGGGCGCAGACGGTTTTGTTTTTCCAAACCATTCACTTAAAATTCACAGCTTTTTCCAATTCTTGCATTAAAATAGAGCTGTATACTGATATATGATAGGAGGAGTCCTGTTTTATGGCAAAGATCCTGATCGTTGACGATGAGCCCCGCATCCGGGAGCTCATCCACGAGCATCTGCAATATTCCGGTTACATCTGCGAGGAAGCCGGGGACGGCTCTGCGGCGCTGGCACAGCTGTCCGGCGGCGGGTTTGATCTGGTGATCTTAGACCTGATGATGCCCTTTATGGACGGCATGACCTGCCTGCGGGAGATGCGTGCCCGCCACATCAACACCCCGGTCATCATCCTGACCGCCCGTGGCGAGGAATACGACAAGCTTGCCGGGCTGGAAAGCGGCGCGGACGACTATGTGGTAAAGCCCTTCTCCCCCCGGGAGCTGGTGGCGCGGGTGCGCGCGGTGCTGAACCGCACCATGCCCCGCACCCCCGAGACTGCCGACACCATGACCTTTGGCGAATTGACCATCGACACCGCCAGCCATACCGTGCGGGTATCCGGCGAGGAAGTTGCCCTGACCCCCAAGGAGTTTGACCTGCTGGTATTTCTGGCGTCCAACAAGGGCATTGCCCTGAGCCGGGAAAAGATCCTGCAGAAGGTGTGGAACTACGACTACTT
>CAVKCU010000198.1:0-3708 GCA_963654645.1 Clostridiales bacterium
CCGCGGAAGCCCCACAGCGCACCCATGGCGGGCAGCTGGGCGTTGTGCCCGGTGAGGATGTCCACGTCGCTGTCGCCTACAAAAAGGGTGGCGGCGGGGTCTGCGCCCAGCTCGGTCATCAGGGCATACAGCCCGGTGGGGTCGGGCTTGGTGGGTACGCCCGGGCGGCTGCCCCGCACGGCATCAAAGCGCTCCGTGCCAAAGTAGTGGGCAATGATGCCGCCGCACAGCGCATCAGCCTTGTTGGAGAACACCGCGCACTGGATGCCCTCGGCTTTCAGTGCATCCAGCAGCGCCGGAATGCCGGGGTAGGGCGCGGTCTTGTCCTCCTTGTGGGCGTCGTACCGGGCGGTGAACTGCGCCAGCGTAGCCGCCAGCTGCGCCGGAGTGCGGGCGTCAGCGGGGGAGAACCGCTCCACCAGCTTGGGGATGCCGTTGCCCACCATCAGCTTGAACTGCTCCACCGTAAAGGTGGGCCAGCCGTTTTGTGCACACACCCAGTTGCCGGCATCGGCAAGGTCGTCGATGGTGTTCAGCAGGGTGCCGTCCAGATCAAATAATACAGTCTTTATCATAAAAATAGTCTCCGTTGGTCTGTGTTGCAAAAAAATGCCCCGCCGACCGTAGGTTCAGCGGGGCATCGCAAGTATACTTCTATATTCCCAGAAAATCAAGAGCCGTCAGCGGCACACTGCGCACCGTGACCTTTTCTTTGCCGGGAAATACAAGGGTCAGGTTGGCGCGCTGCACCGTCACCGCCCAAGGGGATTGCAGCGCGGTAAAGCCGGTGTCCGGGTGGAACACGCACAGCTGGTGCAGGTGGAACTGGTGCTGTCGGCAGAGAAGCAGTTGTCCCTGCTGCTGCCATACGCCCTCCCGGTGCCAGCCCACGGCGGCAGCGCCCAGCAGGGCGGCAAACACCCCGGTGGGGATGAGCAGCGGCAGGGTAAGGGCAGGCAGGGTGGTGCGGGAGACCGCCGTCAGCAGCAGGCAGAGCGCCAGCGGGATGCCCGCCGGTAAAAAGAACGCCATGCTGCGGTCGGTGGTGTCGGCGCGGGTGTCCGGGGGCAGCTGCGCCATCTCGGGCAGCAGCTCCCGCAGCAGCGGGGTGCCCTCCCGCCAGACGAACAGGGGCAGCTCCGGGCGGCACGCCCCTGCCGAGACGAACACCGGGCAGTAATGCAGCGCCCAAGTGGCGGGGGAGCGGCGCAGGTCGGCGTAGTTCAGCTGGCTGAGCCGCAGCCGCAGCTCGTACCGGCGCACAAGCCCGCCCCGGCTGCCCAGCTGAGTATCGGTGCGCCAGACGGTATAATGCACCGCTTGCAGGGCGCTGCGCACCAGACTGATGCAGAACAGGGTGCCCGCCAGCACCAGCAGCCACGCCGTGCCCAGCGGCAGCCAGCGGGCGGCAAGCGCCGCCAGCTGTCCCAGCTGCGCAAGGGCAGCGGTCTGGGCGTCCGGGGCGTAGCTCTGGGTCTGGTGGATGGCAAGCCACCATAAGATCAAAGTGGACAGACCATTGGCGCCCAGCACCGTAAAGGCCAGCTTTTCGCCGCCCTTGGGCGCGTGCCGCAGCGGTTCTGTCACCGGCAGCAGCAGGTCGGCAAGCTCCTCCGCCTGCTGCCGGGTAAGATACAGGGTAATGGTCTTTGTCTGCCCCACGGGGTACAGCACCACCCGGCAGGCTCCGGCAAGGCGGTAGACCAGCGGCTGTTCCAGCACCAGCGCTGCCAAGCTCTCGGCGCGCAGAGAGCGGTCCAGCCGCACCCCCAGCCGCCAGCTGACGTGCACGGTGCCCTCGGCGTCTACCAGCCAGCGACCGCCATAGTACACCGCCCAGCACACCAGACTGATAAGCACAAGCAGTACAAGGTCCTGCCGCAGCGCCGCACGCAAAGCGTCCCAGTTGCGGGCAAAAAGCACCTGTACCAGCGGCAGAAGGTACACAAGCAAAGTCTTGCGCAGCAGCTGCAGCGCCGCCAGCGGGTGGAAGTGCCTTTCCCGGTTCATATTTCGCCCTCCATCAGTACCGCCGCCAGCGCGGTCGCCTGCGCGGCGGGGATGCCGGGCAGCACCAGCTGCAGCCCCGGGCTGCGCACAAGGAGCACGGTGCACCCTGCCGCCCACAGCAGCGGGGTGCGCAGCAGCTGCACCCCGGTGACCGCCCGGCGCGGGATGCGGCGCAGCACAGGGATGGCTACCCCGGACTGCACCGTGACGCTGTCCGCCGTCAGGGCAGCGACAAAGCTGCAGCAGCGCACCCGGACAAGCGCCACCAGCGCTGCCCATACAACGCAAAAGACTGCGCCCGCCCATACGCTCTGCCAGAAGGCAAAGGGCGCGCAGACCAGCCCGGGCACGGCTGCCCAGACGCAGACCACCCGGCGGGCGCGGGGCGGCAGCACCAGCGCGGTGCGCCGCAGCTCCTGCTCGCTCATTTGTGGGAGGAAAGACCCCACGCATCCATCAGCAGATGCAGGGTGTCGTCCTGTGTCAGGCACAGCAGCCGGTCCCACGGCAGCAGCACCGTGTTGCCGTGGGGGATGATGAACTCGGTATCGCGGGTGATGCTGACCAGAATGGCGTCGCCGGGGATGGGGATCTCCTTGATCTCCTTGCCTGCAAACTGGAAATCCTCCGGCAGCAAAATCTCGTTCAGGCTGGCGGTGCCGCCGCCCAGAGAAAGCAGCTGACGGATGGTGTCGGTCTCGATCTCCCGTTCCAGAATATGGCTCAGGTTGTCGGTGCCGCACACCACGGTGTCCACGCCCAGCGTGTGCAGGATGTCCCGGTTCTTGGGGTTGGAGGCGCGCGCCACAGTGCGGTTCACGCCGAACTCCCGCTTGGCGATCTGGCACGCCACCAGATTGGTCTCGTCGGTGTTGGTCACCGCCACAAAGGCGTCGCAGCTGGCAACATCGGCGGTGCGCAGGGTATCAAAGCTCAGGGAATCGCCGCAGATGACCGGGATATCCAGCGTATCGGCAAGGGTACGGCACAGCGACTCCTGCGGCTCAATGATGGTCACCTTATGGCGGTGGGACAGCAGGCTCTGGGCAAGATACATGCCCACCCTGCCGCCGCCGGCAATACAAACTTTCATATTACTACCTCATTTTACGGTCGGTAAAGTGAAAAGACAGGCTGTTTTACTTGGAAAGCGCCCGGAACACCGCCTGCTCGGTCAGCACGGTGGGGCAGATGGTCTCCAGCTCGTAGGCCTTGTGGTACAGAATTTGCAGATGCGGGTCGGACACCCGGCAGATGACCTTGTCCCGGCGGAAGATGTTCTTCGCCAGCTGCGCCGCCATCAGGTTCACCGAGTCCTCCTCGGTCACCGCCGCCACGGCGTCGCAGTTCTCCACGCCGCCCCGGCGCAGAGTGTCCGGGTCGGTGGGGTCGCCCACAAGGGCAGTGCCGTGAAAGGTATAATCGTCAAAGGCATCCAGACGCTTGAGCTGCTCGGGGTCCTTTTCCACCACCGAGATATCATGGCCGATGCGCTCCAGATCGCGGATCAGCGCCGCACCTACCTGATCGCAGCCGATCACCAGTATGTTCATGAAGGTTCACCTCGTTGTTCTCAAGGCTTTCTGCGCCGGGCGCAGAAAGCGGACAGACTTCTTATCTTTATAGTATAGCACATTTCCCGGGGCAGATAAATACAGCGCCCGCCGGAAACGCGGAAATAAATTTGCATAGGCTGCT
>CAVKCU010000199.1:0-3698 GCA_963654645.1 Clostridiales bacterium
GAAATTACGACGAGAGATCTTTTTCATAAGGGTAAACCTCCTTCATGGTTTTCCAATTAAAAAATTCATTCTCAAAAACTCCGCGCCGGGAGTTGTGGGCCTTTGTTAAAGGATGCGGACGGAGCCGCCGTCCAGCAGCTTGCCGGACACCCGGATCTGCTCCGGCAGGGTCACACGCGGATGCTCGATCAGCTCGATCAGCTTATCCGCCGCCAGCCTGCCAAGGGCTTTCGTGTTCTGCTGGTAGGTCACCAGCGGGGGCTTGACCACCCGGGAGAGATAGATGCCATCGTATCCCATCACCGAGATGTCCTCAGGGATGCTCAGCCCCGCTTCGGTCAGGGCGTTGTAGCCGCCCAGTGCGGAAAAGTCATCCGGGAAGATGATGCAGGTGGGCCGCTGCGGCAGTGCCAGCAGCGCCCGGGTCTCCTCTGCGCAGCGATCTGCATCGTGGTACACACCGCAGCGGACGTACTCCTCCGGCACCTTCAGTCCCAGCTCCTCGCAGGCCTGATAGAAGCCTGCCAGTCGGTTCTCGGTAACGGCGGTCTTTTCGCCGTGGATAAAGGCGATGCGCCGGTGTCCGCAGGCCCATGCCTGCTGTACCAGAGCCTTTGCGCCCACCACGTTGTCTGAAAGGATCGCCATCCGGTTGTTGAACACGTGGTCGATGGTCACTACCGGCACATCGCCGTTGACCAGCTCCACCACCTGCGGATCGTAAAAGTTCACACAGGCGATCACCACGCCGTCCACACCCCGGTAGTGGCAATGCTCCAGATAGCTCATGGACCTGCCGCTGATGTTGTGGTTGATAAAGGTGATATCATAGCCGCGCTTTTCCGCTTCCACCTTGAAGCTGTCCAGCACTGCGGAGAAGTACTCGTGGGTCAGGCCGCTCTGCTTTTCGTCTACGAACAGAACGCCTAAATTATAAGTACGGTTGGTTTTCAGCGCCCGGGCTGCTGCGTTGGGCAGGTACCCCACGCGCCGGGCCGCTGCACGGATGCGCTCCCGCGTGGCCGGTGCGATATCCGGCTGATCGTTTAAAGCCTTGCTGACGGTTGCGACGGATACGCCGCATTCTTTCGCCAGATCCTTCAGGGACGGCATCTTATAGCCTCCTTCCGAGGAAAGGAGCTGCGGGATGTTTCTCGCAGGTTCCTTAATCGTTTTCGCAACTTCAATATATCGCATTCTGCACCAAAAATCAAGCGAAAACGTAAAAGTTTTAGCCCAGCTGCATCACTTTTGGCGTTTTGTTCCAATGTGACCTGTAAAAATTGTGCACCTCGATTCACTTTCGTTACATTTCGATTAAAATAGAAAAAATTTCGTTGCAGTTTCGTTATGGTTTTCGCTGTCAAAGGCCGTATGTATATATTACTTTTATAATGGGGTTTCGGGTCTTTCGTTCGGTATTCTGCCGGCGCACGCAGCGCAGAGATCTGTCGAAAACCGCCGGGGCTTCGCCGATTATTTTAAAATTTCCGCTGAGATTTTTGCAAAAAGCTCTTGCATTTTTTGGTGGGATAGGGTATGCTTAGCGTGATGAGATTGCTTCTTTCGCAGCGCCTTAATCGTTTTCGCCCATCGATGCACTGCCCGCCCGACAAGGCGCAGTTTTAAGGAGGAAGCATTATGAAGTTCGGATATTTTGATGACCAGAATAAAGAATATGTCATCACCACCCCGCAGACGCCCCTGCCCTGGATCAACTACCTTGGCAGCGAGGACTTCTTCAGTCTGGTCTCCAACACGGCGGGCGGCTACAGCTTTTACCGGGACGCCCGGATGCGCCGCCTGACCCGCTACCGCTACAACAACTCCCCGCTGGACATGGACGGGCACCGGATCTACATCAAGGACGGCGACACCGTGTGGAACCCGGGCTGGCAGCCCACCAAGACCCCGCTGGACAGTTACAGCTGCCGCCACGGTCTGGGCTACACCGTTCTGGAGGGCAAAAAGGACGGCGTGACCGCCCGGCAGGAGCTGTTCGTCCCCAAGGGCGATGCCTGTGAGCTGGACCGGGTGACGGTGTGCAACGGCAGCACCATCGTCAAGGAGCTGGATCTGTTCAGCTATGTGGAGTTCTGCCTGTGGGATGCCGTGGACGACGGCTCCAACTTCCAGCGCAACTTCTCCACCGGCGAGGTGGAGGTAGAGGGCAGCGTCATCTACCACAAGACCGAGTACCGCGAGCGCCGCGATCACTACGCCATCTTTTGGGCAAACTGCCCGGTGGACAGCTTTGACACCACCCGGGATGCCTTCTGCGGCGTGTACGGCGGCCCGGCAGACCCGCAGGCGGTCCGCGCCGGGCACTGCTCCGGCAGCATTGCCCACGGCTGGGCACCGGTGGGTGCCCTGCACATCCACCTGACCCTTGCCCCCGGCGAGAGCCGCAGCATCCTGTTCGGTCTGGGCTACATCGAGAACCCGCAGCAGGAAAAGTTCACTGCCCCGGGCGTCATCAACAAGACCCGCGCCCACGCCATGATGGAGCGCTACGCCACCGATGCACAGATCGATGCCGCCCGCGCCGCCCTGCGCACCCACTGGGAGCAGCTGCTGTCCACCTACCATCTGGAATCCGGCGAGGAAAAGCTGAACCGCATGGTCAACATCTGGCACCAGTACCAGTGCATGGTCACCTTTAACATGAGCCGCTCTGCCAGCTACTTTGAAAGCGGCACCGGACGCGGCATGGGCTTCCGGGACAGCTGCCAGGATCTGCTGGGCTTTGTGCACATCATCCCCTCCCGCGCCCGGGAGCGCATTCTGGATATCGCCGCCACCCAGTTTGAGGACGGCAGCGCCTACCACCAGTACCAGCCCCTGACCAAAAAGGGCAACCGGGATATCGGCACCGGCTTCAACGATGACCCGCTGTGGCTCATTGCCGGTACCGCCGCCTATCTGCGGGAGACTGGCGACTGGTCCATTCTGGAGGAGCAGGTACCCTTTGATAATGACGAGACCAAAGCGCAGACCCTGATGGAGCACCTGCGCCGCAGCTTCAACTATACCTGCACCCATCTGGGCCCCCACGGTCTGCCGCTGATCGGCCGCGCCGACTGGAACGACTGCCTGAACCTGAATTGCTTCTCCGAGCACCCGGGCGAAAGCTTCCAGATCACCGGTCCCAGCGAGGGTCCCGTGGCTGAAAGCGTTTTCATTGCCGGTATGTTCGTCAAGTACGGTCACGAATACGCCCAGTTGTGCGACCATTTGCAGCTGACCGAGGAGGCCGCTGCCGCCCGCAAGCACATTGATGCCGTGGAGCAGGCCACCTTGACCGCCGGTTGGGACGGTGCATGGTTCCGCCGTGCCTACGATGCTTTCGGCAAGCCCATCGGCAGTAGGGAGTGCACCGAGGGTCAGATCTTTATTGAGCCGCAGGGCATGTGTGTCATGGCTGGCATCGGCAAGGAGAGCGGACAGGCCGCGCAGGCGCTTGCCAGCGTGGAGGAGCGGCTGGACACCAAATACGGTGTGGTGCTGCTGCAGCCCGCCTACACCAGCTACCAGCTGAATCTGGGCGAGATCTCCAGCTATCCTCCGGGATACAAGGAGAACGCCGGTATCTTCTGCCACAACAACCCGTGGATCAGCTGCGCCGAGGCAACCCTCGGTCACGGCGACCGCGCCTTTGCGGTGTACCGCAAGACCTGCCCCGCCTACATCGAGGACAT